>NZ_JBPXMB010000012.1:0-273611 GCF_051918945.1 Streptosporangium sp. LJ11 | reverse complement strand
ACGGCGCACGCCGACGTGAATGCGGCGATCAACATCTTGAGGGCAGGGCTTGCCCTTCGCGACGTCGCGCAAGCGGCCTAGCGAGAAGCCGCTCCCTTCAGGGAGCGGAGGAGTCACGTCAGCTCACCGCCCCGGGACCGAGCCGGAACAGCTCGCGCAGCTGGTCGGTGGACAGGTCGGTGATCCAGTCCTCGCCGGTGCCGACCACGCTCTGGGCGAGGGCCTTCTTGCGTTCGATCATCTCGTCGATCCGCTCCTCCAGCGTGTCAAGGCAGATGAACTTTCTGACCTGGACGTTTCTGGTCTGGCCGATCCGGAAGGCCCGGTCGGTCGCCTGGTCTTCGACGGCGGGGTTCCACCAGCGGTCCACGTGGACGACGTGGGTGGCGGCGGTCAGGTTCAGGCCGGTGCCGGCCGCCTTGAGCGACAGCAGGAACAGCATCGGCTCGTCGTCGTTCTGGAAGCGCTCCACCAGCGCGTCGCGTTTGCCCTTGGGCAGCCCGCCGTGCAGCCACAGCACCGGCCGGTCCAGGTGGGCGGCCAGATAGGGCTGCAGCAGGGCGCCGAACGCGGCGTACTGGGTGAAGACCAGGGCCTTGTCGCCCTCCTCGACGATCTCCTCGGCCAGCTCCTCCAGCCGGGCCAGCTTGCCCGACCGGCCCGCCAGCCGTGAGCCGTCCTTCAGCAGCTGGGCCGGGTGGTTGCAGACCTGTTTGAGCTTCGTCATGGTCGCCAGCACGTTGCCACGCCGCTCGATGCCGGTGGAGGCGTCGATCTTTCCCAGCATCTCCCCGGTCACGGCCCTGTACAGCTCCGCCTGCTCCGGGGTGAGCGTGCACCAGACCTTCATCTCCTGCTTGTCCGGCAGGTCGGAGATGATCGAGCGGTCGGTCTTGAGCCGCCGCAGCACGAACGGGCCGGTGGCCCGCTTCAGCGCCGCGGTGGCGTCGGGGTCGCGCCGGGTCTCGATCGGCTCCTGGTAGCGGGTCCTGAACCGTCTGGCCGGGCCGAGCAGTCCGGGGTTGCAGAACTCCATGATCGACCAGAGCTCCGCCAGGTGGTTCTCCACCGGCGTGCCCGTCAGCGCCAGCCGGGTGCGGGCGGGAATGGACCGCACCGCCCTGGACTGCTGCGCCGAGCTGTTCTTGATCGCCTGCGCCTCGTCGCAGACCACCCGCTCCCACCCGAGTCCCGCGAGCGCCCCCAGGTCCCGCAGCGCGGTGCCGTACGTGGTGACGACCAGGTCGGCCTCCCGCACGGCGGCGGCCAGCTCCTCGTCGCGCCTGCGCGTGCCGCCGTGGTGGACGTGGACGCGGAGCGACGGGGCGAACCTGGACGCCTCCTTCTGCCAGTTGCCGATCAGCGACATCGGGCAGACCAGCAGCGTCGGGGCGGGCGTACCGGTCTCGCGCTCGGCCAGCAGGAGCGAGAGGGTCGAGATGGTCTTCCCGAGGCCCATGTCGTCGGCCAGGATGCCCCCCAGGCCGAGCCCGGACAGGAAGCTCAGCCAGGACAGGCCGCGCTCCTGGTAGGGGCGGAGGGATCCGCGCAGCGCCCGGGGCGTGGCGACCGGGGTGAGACGGCGGTCGGCCTCGCCGGAGAGAAGGTCGCCCAGCAGGCCGTCCGCGTCGACCGCGATCAGCCGCAGCCTCTCGTCGCCGCCCTCCACGACCTCGCGGATCACCTCGCTGACGGTCCTCTCTCCGCCGCCGCGCTGCTCGATCACCTTCAGGGCGGCCTTGACCTGCTGGTCGTCCAGCTCGACCCACCGGTCCTTGACCCGCACCAGGGGGATGCGGAGCCCGGCCAGCCCGGCCAGCTCCTCCGCGCCGATCGTGTGGTCGCCGACGGCGACGTCCAGCCGGAAGCTCACCCTCCCGCCGAGGCCGGACCCCCCGCCCCCGCCCCCGCCGTCGCCGGTGAGCGTTCGGGTGGTCAGCTTCAGGCCCAGCCCCTGCCGTCCGGCCCAGGCCGGCAGCCGTACGCCGTATCCCGCCGCTCTGAGCATGGGCGCGCCGTTGCGGAGGAACGAGAACGCCCACGCCGTCTCGACCGTCAGGGCGACCGGGTCGGGGGCGCGCAACGCGACGTAGAGGTCGGGATGAAGGCGTACGGCCCGGCCGAGGTCGGCGCGGATCAGCTCCTCGGGCCGCTCGGGCAGCCACGGCGCCCGCTCGCCGGCCCGGATCCGCTCGGCCGACAGATACCGGGCGGGCCCGCGGTCCGCACGCCCCCGGCCGGTCCCGCCCTCCTCGCCGCTCCCGCCGCCTTCGCGTTCCCGGTCTCCCGGGTGCTTCCCGCCGCTTTCGCCTTCCCGGTCTCCCGGGTGCTCCTCGCCGTTTTCGCATCCCCCGCCGGGGGCGGTGTCCAGGTCATCCGCCGGGGCGAGGCCGAACTCGACCCTCCAGGAGTCGCCGTCGTCGGCGGGTTCGATGAGCCGGAAGCAGACCCTGACCGGCCCGTCCAGCTCGTGTGCCGACGTGAGCCAGCCGGTCAGGGCCTCGCCGAGCTCCGTGACCTCGTCCTGTCGCGCACCGGGAAGCGAGGCGTCCTCGCCGGTCAGCGCGTACAGCCAGCGGTCGGGCAGGGCGGTCTTGAGGCCGGGACGGTTGCCGAGGATCAGGCGGTCGGGCAGCGACAGCCGCGCCGCGCCGTCGACCAGGCCGTCCAGCACCTCGCCCAGCACCTCCCTGGCCGGTCTCTCGCGCACCGCCGCCCTGCACACCGGCGGCATCGCGCCGGCGAGACCGGGCAGCGCGGCCAGGTCGGCGCCGGTCAGCACCGGGCGCCAGCGGGCCGCGTGGACGTCGCCCTCGAAGGCGAGCTGGGGCAGGATCCGGCCGCGCCGGACCAGGCCGCGAGCGTGCTCGGCGACCACCGCGAGGTAGCGCAGCGAGAGGGCGGGCTCCCAGGCGAGATCCTCGGCGCCGCCCGCGCTCCCGGCGGTGAGACCGGCGGGGACGCTGCCGAGGTCCGACAGCGAGCCGAGCAGGCCGAGCGCGCCGGTCGGCCGGAACAGCAGGGCGGGGACCCGCCAGGCGGAGATCCTCGGACTCCGGGCCCGGCTCGCCAGGCCGGACTCGGGAGAGGGCAGCGGGCCCGAGGCCGAACCGGGAAGCAGGACGACCAGCTCCCCCTCGACGGCCGTGGTGTTCATCAGGGTCACAGCGCTCCCGGCGCTCCCGGCGCTCGTGACGCCCGGGATACGCGCGACGGCGGGGACGGCCGTGGCTCCAGAGGTGCCCGTGACGGCCCCCTGGAGGCCCGTCCCGCCCCCGCGGCCCCCGCCCGCGCCCCGGGGGAGGGCCCCACCTGAAACTTCGCTTAGGGGCTCATTCGCGGCTTCTTTTGATAAATCCCCCGAAACGCCACCAAGGGCGGCGGCCAGCGCGGTCGTGGACGCCGCGAAGGGGTGCGGGCGCAGGGCGGCACGGGAGACGGAGGTGGGGGTCTGGGCGGTGTCCTCCGCCCAGACCCCCACGAACCCGTTCACCCACACGCCATGGACCACGAGCACGTGACCACCCCTGGTTCTTCGTCAGCGGGCGTCACCCCCGAGCCCGGCCTGCCGACAGACTAGACGTGGCTGCGGAATGCGCGGATCGCCAGCGGGGCGAAGACCACGGCGAAACCCGCGGCCCAGAGCAGCGAGAAGAAGGTGGCCTGGCCGACGTCGCCGCCGATGAGCAGGCCGCGGATGGCGTCCGCCAGATGCGTGACGGGGTTGATGTCCGACCAGGTCTTCAGCCAGGACGGGAAGGTGGCGGAGGGCACCAGCGCGCTGCTGGTGAAGGTGAGCGGCATCATCGTGGAGAAGGAGATCATCTGCACCTTCTCCGGGCTGGAGGCCTTCAGGCCGATCAGCACCGACATCCAGGACATCGCCAGGGCGACCACGACCAGCAGTGCCAGCGCACCCAGCAGGCCGAAGACGCTGGTGGTCACCCGGAAGCCCAGCACCATGCCGAAACCGATCAGCAGGGCGAACGCCCACACCTGCTTGACGGTGTCGGCGATGATGCGCCCCGACAGGGGCGCGGTGCGGGCGATGGGCAGGCTGCGCAGCCGGTCGAAGACGCCCTTGGTGATGTCGGTGTTGAGGCCGATCGCGGTGGACAGCGTGTAGAACAGGGCGTTCTGCACGAGCAGGCCGGGCAGGGCGAACTGCAGGTAGTCGCCGGTGGATCCGGAGATGGCGCCACCGAAGACGTAGGTGAACAGCAGCAGGAACATGATGGGCTGGATGCTCAGATCCAGCAGCTCCCACGGGTTGTGCTTGATCTGGACGAGGCTGCGCCAGGCCAGTGTCATGGTCTGCTGCAGCGTGGCCAGGGGAGTGACGCGCTTGGCGGCCACCTGCGGGATGGTCGTCGTCAGCGTGGTCATGCGAAGATCTCTTCTTTCTGAGGGGTGCCCTCGTCCTTGGGGTCGCTCTCGTCGTCCGGCAGGCGGCCGGTGAGGGACAGGAAGACCTCGTCCAGGCTGGACTTGCGCAGCGCGAGCTCCGAGGCGATGACGCCCTGGTCGTCGAGGAGGCGCACGATCGCGGGGACGACGGCGGGGTCGTGGACGGGGGCGGTGGCCCTGCCCCCGTCGAGGTCGGGCGCCTCGCCCAGCACGTCGGCCATGATCTTGCCCACCAGGTCGAGGTGCTCGGCCTGCAGGGGGCGCACCTCCAGGACCTGGGCGCCGGTGGTCGCCTTGAGCTGGTCGGAGGTGCCGGAGGCGATGACCTTGCCGTGGTCGAAGACGACGATGTCGTCGGCGAGCTGGTCGGCCTCCTCCAGATACTGGGTGGTGAGCAGCACCGTGACGCCGTCGGCCATCAGTCCGCGCACCACGCTCCACAGGTCGGTGCGGCTGCGCGGGTCGAGCCCGGTGGTGGGCTCGTCAAGGAAGAGCACCTGGGGGCGGCCGACCAGGCTGGCGGCCAGGTCGAGGCGGCGGCGCATGCCGCCGGAGTAGGTCTTGGTGGCACGCCCGCCGGCGTCGGACAGGTCGAAGCGCTTCAGCAGCTCGCTCGCGCGTGCCCGGGAGTCGGCACGGGTCATGCCCAGCAGGCGGCCGATCATCATCAGGTTCTCGACGCCGGTGAGCATCTCGTCGACGGCGGCGTACTGGCCCGTCAGGCCGATCAGCGAGCGCACCTGGTGTGCCTGGCGCGTCACGTCGTAGCCGCCGACGCTGGCGGTTCCGGCGTCGGGACGCAGCAAGGTCGCCAGGATGCGCACCGCGGTGGTCTTGCCCGCCCCGTTGGGGCCCAGCACGCCCAGCAGCCGCCCCTGTGGCACGACAAGATCCACCCCGTCCAGCGCGCGGGTCTCCCCGTAGCGCTTCACCAGGCCCTCGGCCTGGATCGCATAGGTCATCGCTCGCACCTCTCAGTAATCATCGGACCTCCAGCATGCACTGCGGCACCGACACTTTTTGAGCCTCAGCTGGGGCGGAGACGGGGAAACCTTGGTTGATCGCCGAAATGCGGCCGGCGGGGGGCGTCCTGCCGAGGCGCCCGTTTCCGGCCCGCCGCGCCGCTCTCCCCGAGGCCCGGAGGAGTTCCTTCCGTGACGCCGCCGGAACGCCCCGCCGGGACAAGAGCGTTTAGGCTGACAGCGTGAGCGACCGAGCCGATGAGCACAGTGCCGCCTCCGAGGAGGCCCAGGCGGCCGGTCTGCCGGGTGAGCGCCGCGCCGGCGCTCCCGGGCGCACCGGCGTCTCCCTGCGCGCCCCCGCCAACCCGGTCTCCCGCAAGGCCATCCTGCTGTGGCTGCTGGAGGGGCTGTTCTGGTCCGTTCTCCTGGCCGGGGGCTCCTTCTTCCTGGCCGGATGGATCGACGAGGACCCGTGGTCCTGGCTGCCCGGGTGGGTGCTCGACAACATCCGGTGGCTGCCGTGGCTGGTGGTGGTGCTCCTGGTCCCCGGCACGCTCATCGAGCCGTTCTGGCGGTACGCCGTGCACCGGTGGGAGCTCAGCGGAGACGTCGTCTACGCCCGTTCCGGGTGGCTCAGCAGGGAATGGGTGTTCGTCCCCGTCAGCAGGATCCAGACGGTCGACAAGGCGCAGGGCTGGTTCGAGCGCCTGCTGGGCCTGGCCACGGTCGAGATCCGCACCGCCTCCCACGCGGGCTCGTCCACCATCAAGGGTCTTGAGTACGAGGTCGCCGCCGGACTGGCCGAGAGCCTCGCCCGCCGCGCGGAAGAGCTCAGGGACGACGCGACATGACCGAATCCTCCGACTCCGGCCGCCCGCCGGCCGGATCCGACCCGCAGGCCGGGCCGGACGCTCCCGCGGCGGCCGCGTGGGCCGCCCCCGACGGCGGCGCCCCGGGTTCCCCCGGTGGCGGGCCGGGCCACCCGCCCGTCCAGGGTGGCGACGGGCCGGGCCTCCCCCATGTGCCCGGCGGTGACGACGGGCCGGGCCTCCCGCGCGTGCCCGGCGGTGACGTGGCCGGTGCGGGAGCCGTGCCGGAAGGGGTCCCGGTCCCGCCGGGCGCGGAGGGTACGGGAGGCGTGCCGGCGGAGAGGACGCCGACGGAGAGGCCCCTGCGGCTCAGCCCGAAGGTGCTGCTGACCGATCCGATCAGGATGCTGCCCTCGCTCCTCCTGCCGCTGGCCGGTGTCCTGTTCCTCGGCGGTTTCTCCCTCGGGTCGTTCGGGTGGGCGGCGATGGCCGTCGTCGGCTCCGTCGTGTTCGCGGCCGTGCGCTGGGCCACCTTCACCTACCAGATCGTCGGCGACAGGCTGGAGCTCACCCGGTCACTGATCAGCAGATCGGTGCGGACGATCCCGCTGGAGCGGATCCGCGGCGTCGACGTCAGCGCCCCGCCGCTGCACCGCCTGCTCGGCATCGCCGTCCTGCGGATCGACACCGGCGCGGGCGGAGACGAGAAGCAGGAGGGCGAGCTCGACGGGGTCACCGTCGAGGAGGGGGAGCGGCTCAAGGCCGTGCTGCTCTGGCACGCGCGCGCCCGGACGGCGAGACGTGTCCAGGCGCGCGGGGCGGCTTCGGCGGCCGGGGCCGCCTACGGTCCCACCGAGCTCACCGCCGGCGTGCCCGGGACGTCCGACGTGCCCGCCGGGTCGCGGAAGGGAGCCGCCGGATCCTCCGCTCGCCACGAGGTGGGCGACACGACCCCCGACCGGGTGTTCTTCGTGATGCCGCGGAAGTGGCTCGCGTACGGCCCCCTCTCCGGCGCCTACCTGCTGACCCCGTTCGCGCTGGTGGCCGGTGCCGTGGGCCTGGCGTTCCAGTGGGGCAGCGAGTTCAGGATCGACAGGCGGGTCGTGGTGAGTCTGGGGGAGTGGATCTGGCAGCACCCGCCCCTGCTCGTCGTGGCCGCGGTGCTGCTGGTCCTGGCCATGCCGGTGATCGCTGTGATCATGTACGCGGTGTTCAACTGGGACTTCACCCTCCGCGCGAGCGAGGGATACCTGATCGCCGGGCGCGGTCTGGTCACGCGCAGGAGCGTGTCGCTGGAGCGGCGCAGGGTGCGGGGGTTCGAGTTCGTCGAGGGACCGGCCGAGCGCCGGGCGGGGCTCGGCCGCGCGTGGGCGATCGTGACCGGTCTCGGCGACTCGGAGACCCGGGGCCAGCTGATGCCCGTGGCCCCGAGGGACGTCGTGCTCGACGTGGTGGGCGAGGCGGTCGGCCCGATCGCCACCGGGCTGCGGCCGCACCCGCCGGCGGCGCGCAGGCGCAGGCTGTTCCGGGCGATCTTCCCGTGGGCGGTGATCGCCGCCTGCACGGTGCCGGCCGCCCTGCTGTGGTCGGGGCTCTGGTGGGCGCTCGCGGCGCCCGCCCTGCTCCTCGCGCTGCTGGGCGTACCGCTCGGCCTCGACCGGTACCGGTCCCTCGGTCACACGTACGACGGGAGCCGCCTGTCGGTCCGGTCGGGGTCGCTGCGGCGCTCCCAGGCGGTGGTGGAGGAGCGGGCCGTGGTCGGCTGGACCCTGAGCCAGACCTGGTTCCAGCGCCGCGCCGGCCTGCTGACCGTGACCGCGGGCGTGGGGGCGGGCACCGGCGGCTACGCGGCCCTCGACGTCGGCGAGGCCGAGGGGCCCGCCTTCGCCGCCGAGGTGACTCCCGCCTGGCTCACCCCGTTCCTCATCCCGGACGCAGCCGCTCCGGACGCCGCCGCGGGCGGCTGACATACGACGAGGCGGGGACGACCGGTGGCCCGGTCACCCCCGCCTCGCGCGGTGCGGTCAGTCCTGGCGGCGAGCGCCGAACATGATCTCGTCCCAGGTGGGCACGGACGCGCGCCGTCCCCGGGACTTCTTGGCAGGCCGCGCCGGAGCCGGTGCCGGCTTCGGCGGCTCCGCGGGCTTCTCCGCCGCGGGCTTGTCGACCTTGGTCTCCTGCATTGCCCCCGTGTCCCCCTGTGTCTCTTGCCTGCCCGGCTCGGCCTTGGCCCGCTCGTCCACGCTGACGCGCGCCGCCGGTACAGCTATCGAACCCTCCTGGGCCGATCCGGTCTCCGGCGCGGGTTCGGAGGCGGGGGTCTCCTTCGCCGCGACGGTCTTCTCCGCTTTCGCGGAAGCCTGCTCGACGGTCTTTCCGGCAGCGGGGGATCGCTGGTCGGCGGGGCCGGACGGGACGGCGGCCGGAGCGGGTTCGGCCGGCTCGGGCGTGGCCGCCGCGGGGGGCGGCGAGGGCTTCGCGACCTCGGCGACCTCGGGAGTCTTCACGACCTCCGGGGTCTTCGCCACCTCCGGTGCCCGCACGACCTCCGGCGCCTTCGCCGCCGCGGGCTCGGCCACGGTCTCCGGCCCGGCGACCGCTTCCCCGGGAGGAGCGGCCGGTCCGTGCTCGGGAGACGGCTCCCGCGGGATGACCTGCTCCCCCGCGACTTCCCCCGCGGCGGCGGATCCGTGCGCGGCGGGCGCCGGTTCCGGCGCGGTCACCGCGGGAGGTTCGGCCGCCGTCGCGGCGGGCTGCGGCGCTGGGACGGGCCGCGGCGCGACGGGCGCCGGAGGCTCCGGCTCCGGGGCGGTGAGCGGCTCGTACGCGGCCGGTGTGACCGGCTCGTACGCGGCCGGCTCGTACGTGACGGGCTCGTGGGCCGCCGGTGTGACCGGCTCGTACGGGGGCGGGTACGGGGCGAGGGGCTCGGGCAGCACCGGCTCGGGGGGCCTGACCCGCGTGACGGGATCGGCACCCTGGGCCGCGGGGGAGGCGGGCTCGGGGGCCCTTTCCTGCTGGTGTCCGGCCGGGTCGGGAGCGCGCAGCGGCGGCACCGACACCCTCGGCGCCTCGTATCCGGCGGGAAGCGGGGGCATGGGCGGCTGCTGGTAGGCGGCCGGGGACGCCGAGGGCGCCGAGGGCGTCGAGGGCGTCGAGGGCGTCGAGGGCACGGCCGGCGCGGAAGGCGTCGAGGACGCGGGGGGCACCGAGGGCGCCGAGGGCTCGACCTGGGCGTAGGCGGGCCGGGGCTGGACCGGGGCCTCGTGCCGCAGGACCGAGGGGAAGGCCACCGGTGGCTGGTTCAGCGGCTCGGGTGCCAGCGGCGGCACCGGCGCGAGCTTGGCCACGCGCGGAACGAACGGCGTGACCGTGGTGTCCTCGAACGGCTCGACGTCCTCGCCGCTGGACAGCCGCAGCGCCTCGTCGTCGTGGGGCGTGATGTGGCGCCGGCGCGGGTCGAAGAGCCACTCGGCGTTGCGCGTGTGACCGTTCCACACGAAACCGAGCTTGATGCGCCACATGTTGTCGTCCCGCTTGGCGGAGTCCCACTCGATCTCGTCGGCGGGGACGCCACGGCGGGTCAGCCGCTCGGCGACCAGGTCGCCGAGGGTGGGACCGGGAGCGGAGTCGCCGGGCAGGCGTACGGCGCAGCGCTGCGCCTGCTGTGCCATGTACTCACGTTCCTGGAGCACGGGGCCCTCGAACCACCGCACGCGCTCGACCGGGATTCCCGCCGTGTTGGCGATCTCCTCCGCGGTCTCGCCGGCACGGATCCGGGCCTGGATCTCCTTGGGGCGCAACGGACTCTCCACTTCGATCTCGTACTGGCCGAGACGGGAGAAGTTGCCGCGGACGGCAGCACGGAGCCGGTCGTCGACGGGCAGCGTGAACCGGGTTCCCCGGCCGGCTGTCGCCAGCACGAGATAGGTCCCGTCCTCACTCACCGCGACGAGTCGGAGCTCCTGCATGCGAGTCCCTTCGTCGTCGTGCTCAATCTTCCCCCGGACCCTTGAGTCTCTCGCGTGTGCCGGTTGCCTGCCAGCACCGTACCCGGCATGTCCGAACATCGCCTTCCTGGATGGGGCTCGCAGCGATGTGACGCCGGTCACATTTGCTCCATTCATCTAATTACAGGGCACCGGTCTGGAGCAGCAACTTCGGGGTCCTGAAGGGATTCTCACGGATAACACCGGGAACCGCTGCGGACTTCCACCAAGAGCCGGGAGATGGCGGTGAGGCCGGTCCGCCGGTCCAGGGCGGGTATGCCGCGATTGCGGCGATGTGCGGGGGCCGGTCGTCGCGGTCCGTGACGACGGGACGCGGCGGCGGCTGACATGGACGGCGGGAGAAGGTCATCTCCAGTGGACTCCCTCGGGGTCGAGTGGCACGGGCGTCTGCGAATCTGCCCCTCGTGCGCGCCAGGGAACGACGGGACACGCGGACGCGTCGCTCTTCGAGCGAGCCTTTGCGTCACCCTTTACCGAAAGCTGGCGAGAAGCGGCCGATTCGGGGGAACGGGGCGCGGCCCGGGGATCGTGGGACGGGGAGGCGGAGGACGCCGTCCCTCAGCCCAGGACGGTGTCGAGGTGGTCGTTGGCGAAGGCGCGGCCCGGGTCAAGAACATCCCGTACCGCTAGGAAGTCAGCGAAACGGGGATAGACCTGTGCCAGGTAGGCCGCGTCGCGGGTGTGCAGCTTGCCCCAGTGCGGCCGGCCGCCGAGCCTCGTCATGATCTCCTCGACGCCCTCGAAGTAGGCCGGGTTCGGTGTCGGCCGGTAGACGTGGCAGGCGAGATAGGCCGAGTCCCTGCCGTAGGCGGTGGACAGCCAGGCGTCCGAGGCCGGGGTGACCCGCACCTCGATCGGGAAGCTGATCTTCCAGTCCCGCCGTCCCAGCAGGTCGCGGACCTCACGGAGGGCCTGGGAGAGGTGCTCGCGCGGGATGGCGTACTCCATCTCCAAAAAGCGCACCTCCCGCACGCTCGTGAAGACCCGGTGCGAGGCGTCGGTGTGGGCCGAGGCCGACAGCGTCGTGGCCGAGAGCGCGTTGAGCCGGGGGATGGCGCCCGGATAGCGTCCGCCGACCCCGCACAGCGCGCCGAACAGGGTGTTCTCCATGAAGTGGTTGTCGAGCCAGTACCTCAGCGCGGCCGGGGGCCGGGCCGGGCCGGGGCTGCGGTTGTTGCGCTTGGTCAGGCAGGTGTCGGTGTGCGGCAACCAGAAGAAGTCGAGGTGCTCGTTGCCGGCGACGAGCGCGTCGAGGGAGCCGAGGATCGCGGTCAGCGTCATCGGCTCCCGGACGCTGCGCAGCAGGAAGGCGGGTTCCACCCGGAAGGTCACCGCGGTCACCACGCCGAGCGCGCCCAGGCTCACCCTGGCGGCGTCGAACAGGTCCCGCTCGGCCACCCCGCGGATCTTCCCGTCGCCGTCGTCGCGGACCGTGACGATCTCCCCGTCGGCGAGCACCATCTCCAGCGCCAGCACCTGGTCGGCCATCCCGCCGACGTCCCTGCCGGTGCCGTGGGTGCCGGTCTGGATGGCCCCGGCCACGGTCTGGGCGTCGATGTCGCCCATGTTGGCCAGGGCCAGGCCCATCCGGTGCAGCTCCCGGTTGAGCGCGCCGACCGTCGTCCCGGCCTCGGCCGTCACCCAGCCGTCGCCGCTCTCGCGGATCCCGGTCAGCGCGCCGGGACGCAGCAGGAGGCCGTCGGTGAGCGCCACCGGGGTGAACGAGTGGCCGGTGCCGGTCATGCGTACCCGGCGGCCCGCCGCGGCGGCGTCCCGCACGGCCCGCGCGACCTCCTCGGCGGAGGCGGGCGCGCGGACCTCCGCGGGGGTGGCGGACTGGTTCCGGGCCCAGTTGCGGAAGGTCTCGCCCATGGTCACTCCTGCCCCTCGGGCGACACCCGGCCGTCCGGGGACGCCGACGCCCCGCTCGGGGGTCCCGCCCGGGATCAGGTGGGTCGCCGCCGGTTCACGTTCGTGTGGTTCGCCAGCGAATATGAACGATACTCACGATCACTGCTGGGCGACAGGGGTTCGCAGCCAGGCGGAGCCGCCGACGCCGATCGTCACGGCCAGCAGGGCGCAGGCGAAGGAGAACCCGTAGGCGTTGGAGGCGCCGAACGCGTCGGTGAGCCTGCCCCCCACCCCCGCGCCGATCGCCACGCCGAACCCGACCGAGGTCGAGATCCACGCCATGCCCTCGGTGAGCAGGCGGGCCGGGACCAGCCGCTCGGTCAGGCTGTAGCCGGTGATGACGGTCGGGGAGATGGCCAGCCCCGCCAGGAACAGCGCGCCCGCCATGACCCTGATGTCGCCGATGAGCATGATCGGGGTCAGGCCCACCGCGAACATCGCGAGAGAGCGGACGAACCTGCTGCTCAGCGGGATGTTCCACTGCCGCGCGCCGTACCAGAGGCCGGAGACCAGGCTCCCGCCGGCGAACGAGGCGAGCAGCAGCCCGGCCGCGGCCTTGGAGCCCTGCTCCTCGGCGAACGCGACCGTGATCAGGTCGACCGATCCGAACACCGCTCCCATCGCCAGGAAGACGCACGACATCAGGGCGACGCCGGGAATGGTGATCGGGGTGCCCGAGCCGGTCTCCCTGGGGCGGACGGGCGGCTCCGTACCGCGCTGCAGGGCGAAGGCGATGGTGCCCACGATCGTGCAGGTCAGAGCCACGATCAGGCCCGCGTACGGGTTGATCACGGTGGCCAGGGCGGTGACCAGCGCCGGGCCCGCGACGAAGATGACCTCGTCGGCCACCGACTCGAAGGAGAACGCCGTGTGCAGCCTCGCCGACCCGGCCAGCAGGTGCGACCAGCGGGCCCTCACGAGCGAGCCGAGCGAGAGCGCGGTCGCGCCGACCACGACGCCGGTGGCGAAGAGCGTCCAGCGGGGGGCGCCGTACTCGGCGCAGAGCATCAGGCCGGTCAGCGTGGCGCCGTGCGCCAGCGTGAGCGGGATGACTATTCTGGCCTGGCCGAACCTGTCCACCAGGCGTCCCGACAGCGGGGCCGCGACGGCGAAGGAGACGCTGACGGTGGCCGCGACCGCCCCGGCCGTCGCGTAGGAGCCGGTGAGTTCTTTGACGAGCACCATGATGCCGATGCCGAGCATCGACATCGGCATCCGCCCGAAGAACCCCGCGACGACGAAACCCTTGACGCCGGGCGTGCTGAAGAGCCCCCGATACGGCCCGACCACGGATGATCCCCTTGCTGTTCTGCGCGCGTGGAAACAGGCCGACGATTTCGCACAGAGCCACCGATCGACAAGTGATTTTCCGGGCAACGGCTCACGACACGGTCCGTTGGAGCTAACGTGAGCGCGGTGTCACGTCTTCCCGGGTTGCGGTTGTTCGTCCCACTAGTAGTGGTCCTGACCGCCCTCCTCGCCCTCGGCGGCGTCGCGCTCGCGGTGATCAACGCCGGTCGCCCCTCCGCTCCCGCGGCCTCCGCGGCCTCCGGCGGGAGCGCCGTCGTGGAGTCCCGCATCCGGGACCTGTCGGCGATCGCGCCGGTGGCCGGCCCTCCCACGGTCCCGGCGGGCTCGGCGAACCCGAATCCGAACCCCGACCTGAATCCGGACGCTCCGGCCGGAGAGGACCCGGACCCGCGGAACCCGGACCCGGAGAACCCGGACCCGCGGGATTCGGGCTCGCGAGACCCCGCCTCCCCGGGACCGACCCCCGGGCCGGAAGCCGGGCAGACCCCCGTCCCCGAACCGGGGACGACGGGAGCCCCCGGACTCGCCTCCACCCCGCCCAGGCTGCTGGTCATCTCCCCCTCGACGCTGACCGAGCAGACCAAGGAGGACATCTCCCGGCTCAAGTACGTCCAGAAGATCGACTCCTTCGACGGCGGGGCGGTCAAGGTCTCCGGGGTCGGCCTCAACCTCATCGCGGTCGATCCGGCCCGCTTCCGCGCGTGGGCCCCCAGGGCCGTCGCCGAACAGCAGGGGATCTGGAACGCCCTCACCAGGGGGGAGTTCGTCGCCGACAGCGCGGCGGCACGCCGCCTCGGACTGGTCCTCGGCTCGGAGTACCAGGTGGACGGCGGCCCCCGGCTGCGGGCCGCGGCCTCCGCCGGGTTCGGCCTGCCCGGCGTGGACGGCGTCGTGGGGGAGGAGACCGGCCGCAGGCTGGGCCTGCTGCCGGGCGTGGCGCTGCTCGTGCACAGCTCGGAGAAGGCCGCGGGCGTCCTCAGGACACGGGTGGGCAGGCTGCTGGGCCCGGGTTCCCAGGTGGTCGCCGTCGGCGGCGCCCGTACGGTGAAACCCACCCTGAAGCCCACCACCGGCGCGACGACCGGGAGGGCGGGCGCCGGCCGGGTGCGGCGGGTCGCGGTCGGCAGGCCGGGCAGCTACCTGGAGCTCTACCGCAAGGCGGCCGGAGTCTGCCCGGGGCTCTCCTGGACGGTCCTGGCCGCGATCGGCCAGGTGGAGAGCTCACACGGGCGCAACAACGGCCCCTCCTCGGCGGGCGCGCAGGGACCGATGCAGTTCATGCCCGCCACCTGGAAGGCCTACGGGGTGGACGGCGACGGCGACGGCATCGCCGACATCTGGAACCCCTACGACGCGGTCCCCGGCGCGGCCAACTACCTGTGCGCCAACGGGGCGGGCCGGGGTGGCAAGAAGCTGGAGAAGGCCATCTGGTTCTACAACCACTCCTGGTCGTACGTCGCCAAGGTCATGGGCATCTCCCGCGGCTACGCCGCCGCCTACCCCTGAGGCGCCCGCGCCCGTCTCCGGGGCACCCGCGACCGGCCGGCCGCGCCCATGACCGCTCGCGGCCCCGTGACCGCCCAGAACCCCGCCACCGGGTTGAAAGCGCGTGACCACCTGTGGTCGCGCGGTCACCCTCGGCGGCGCGGCGGGGCCGGGCAGCAGGTGGCCGCGCACGCGACGGGCTCGGGCTCGGCGAGCAACTCCCCGACCATGGAGACGAACCGCGGGTGGGTGCCGGCCGTGGACGCCCTGACCAGCGGCAGGCCGATCTTCCTCGCCGTCTCCGCGGCCTCCACGTCGAGGTCGTAGACGACCTCCATGTGGTCGGAGACGAAGCCGATCGGCACCAGCACCACCGCCGGGGCGTCGACCTCCAGCAGGTGGTCGCAGACGTCGGGTTCCAGCCACGGGATGTGCGGGGCGCCGCTCCGGCTCTGCCAGACCAGGTCCCACGCCCTGCCGTCGCCGCCGTCGCCGCCGCTCACCTCGGCGGTGACCAGCGTCGCCGCCCGGCGCAGCTGCGCCTCGTACGCCCCGCCGCCGGGTCCGGCCGTCGCGGCCATCGAGGTCGGGATGCTGTGCGCGGTGAAGACCAGCCGCGCGGAGTCCCGGAGCCCGGCGGGCAGCCGGTCCAGGGCCTCGCGGGTGCGGTCGGCCATCGCCGCGACGAACCCGGGGTGGTCGAAGTAGTGCCGGAGCTTGACGACCTCCGGGGCACCCTCGACCGCGGCCCTGGCGAGCGCGATGTCGTCGATGTACTGGCGGCAGGCCGAGTACGAGCTGTAGGCGGCGGTGACGAAGGCCGCGGCCCTGCGCACGCCGTCGGACGCCATCCGGCGGAGCGTGTCCTCCAGGTAGGGATGCCAGTTGCGGTTGCCCCAGTAGACCGGAAGGCCGATGGTCGGCTCCACGGCCGCGATCAGGTCGCGGCACTGCTGGTTGATCGGGCTGGCCCCGCCGAAGCGCTGGTAGTGCGCCTCGACCTCCAGCAGCCGCTCACGCGGGATCCCCCTGCCCCGGACCACGTTCTCCAGGAACGGCATCACGTCGTCCGGCTTCTCCGGTCCCCCGAACGAGACGACGAGAAGCGCGTCGTAATTCCCCATGGCATTCATCAAACCGCATGCCGGGGTGTCCTCTTGCCTGGTCACCTCGAGTAGTTCGTTATCAACAAGGTTTGTGGATGCATGTTCGGATGCATGTTCGGAGACGATCGCCGAGGTAGGTTCGAAACCGTGACCCCATTTAACGACATCCGCGATTATGTCGGCGTGCCGCGGGTGGCATCCCTGCGGCTATCCCTCGATGGAACGCGCTTGGTCAGCGTGGTGCAGGCGCTCAATCCCGACGGAAAATCCTACGGGACCTCCCTGTGGGAGATCCCTCTCGACGGCCGCCGGCCGTACCGGCTGACCAGATCCGTCAAGGGCGAGGCGGGGGCCGCGTTCACGCAGGACGGCGACCTGCTCTTCGGCTCGCGCCGGCCCGACCCGACCGTCAAGGAGGCCGACGAGGAGGTCCCCGCGCTCTGGCTGCTGCCCGCGGCGGGAGGCGAGGCCCGGCAGGTCGCCTCCAGGCCGGGGGGAGTCACCGGATTCGTGACCGGCGGGAGGACCGTGGTCTTCGGCTCCGACGTGCTCCCCGGCGACGAGGCGGGCGAGGCCGAGCGGCGCAAGACCCGCAAGGACGCGGGGATCAGCGCGATCCTGCACGAGAGCTACCCGGTGCGCTACTGGGATCACGACCTCGGCCCCGGAGAGCCCCGGCTGTTCGCGGGCACCCTGGGCGACGGCGAGCGGCTGACCGAGGTCAGGGACCTCACCCCGCAGCCGGGCAAGGCGCTGTCCGGCCACAGCGCGTGCGACGTGACACCGGACGGCTCCACGGTCGTGACGACCTGGGGCGTGTCGATGCCGCGGGGCGAGCTCCGCTTCGAACTGGTCGCCATCGACACGAACGACGGCGGCGCCCGGCGGATCCTGGCCGCCGCGGACGAGCACGACTTCGACGGGCCGGTCAAGATCTCCCCCGACGGGCGCCTGGTCGCGTGCGTCAGGAACAACCACGCCGACATCGACCGGATCCCCGAGAGCACCCTGTGGATCGTCGACCTGGCCACCGGAGAGGGCCACCCGGCGGGCGGCGCGCTCTGGCCGTCCGACATCGCCTGGGCGCCCGACTCCCGCTCGCTGTTCGTGGCCGCCGACGACCACGGCCGCCGCCCGATCTTCCGGGTCCCGGCCGACGGGTCCGCGCCGGAACGGCTCACCTCCGACGACGCCGCCTACTCCTCGCTCAACGTCGCGCCCGACGGTGCCGTCTACGCGCTGCGCAGCGCCGTGGACGCTCCCGCGGCCCCGGTCAGAGTGGCCCCGGACGGCGTGGTCGGGAAGCTCGCCTCCCCCGCCCCCGAGCCGGAACTGCCCGGCACGCTCACCGAGGTCACCGTGACCGCCGACGACGGCGCGGAGATCAGGGCCTGGCTGGTGCTGCCGGAGGGCGCCTCGGCGGAGAACCCCGCCCCGCTCCTGCTGTGGATCCACGGCGGCCCGCTGTCCAGCTGGAACGACTGGTCCTGGCGCTGGAACCCGTGGATCATGGCCCAGCACGGTTACGCCGTGCTGCTGCCGGATCCGTGCCTGTCCACCGGTTACGGGCCGGACATGATCCGGCGCGGCTGGGCCGACTGGGGCCCGCGCACCCACGCCGACCTGATGGCGATCACCGACGCCGCCCTGGAGCTGCCCCAGGTCGATCCCGCCAGGACCGCCGCCATGGGCGGCTCGTTCGGCGGATACATGGCCAACTGGGTCGCCGGGCACACCGGCAGGTTCAAGGCGATCGTCACCCACGCCTCGCTCTGGAACCTCGACCAGTTCGCCGGCACCACCGACGCGTCCATGTACTGGCAGCGCGAGTTCGGCTCCCCGGGAACCAGCCTGTACGCGAAGCTCTCCCCGCACCTGTCGCTGGAGAACATCTCCACCCCGATGCTGGTCGTCCACGGGGACAAGGACTACCGGGTGCCCATCGGGGAGGCGCTGCGCCTGTGGTGGGACCTGCAGCGCTCGGAGGTGGAGTCGAAGTTCCTGTACTTCCCCGACGAGAACCACTGGGTGCTCAAGCCGGGCAACGCGGTCGTCTGGTACGAGACCGTTCTGGCCTTCCTCGCCCAGCACGTCCTCGGGCGCGAGTGGAAGCGCCCGGAGTCGCTGTCGTGAGCCCGGCGCGGCGAGCGGGGGTCGCCGTGCGGCGGGAGCGGCCACCGAGGACCCGGGGACGGGCGGGACGGGCGGGGAATGCCGTACCCCCGGCTGGGCATATGGGGGCGGCGGGTGCCATCGTGGACCCGTTGGAACGAGTGAGGAGCGGATCGTGGACAGCGCCGTGACCTTCGGCCGGCTGGCGGAGGAGATCGCCAGGGAGGCCGGCGAGATGCTGCTGGCCAAGCGGCCGCCCCGTCCCGAGGTGCTGGCCACCAAGTCCAGCCCGACCGACGTGGTGACCGCCCTCGACCGGGCCTCGGAGGAGCTCATCCGAGACAGGATCAAGGCGGTCAGGCCCGACGACGCGATCCTCGGCGAGGAGGGCGGTCCCACCGGCGAGGGCAGGGTCCGCTGGGTCGTCGACCCGATCGACGGGACGGTCAACTTCCTGTACGGGGTACCGGAGTGGGCGGTCAGCATCGCGGTCGAGGTGGACGGCGAGGTGATCGCGGGAGTGGTCAACGTCGTGCCCCGCGGCGAGGTGTTCACCGCCGTCAGGGGCGGGGGCGCGTGGCTGGCGGGGGAGCGGCTGAGCTGCAACACCGGCGTACCGCTGGAGCGGGCACTGATCGCCACCGGGTTCGGCTACGAGAGCGGGCGGCGCGAGGTGCAGGCGGAGGTGCTCCGCCACGTGCTGCCCAGGGTGCGCGACATCCGCAGGGGCGGCTCGGCCGCCTCCGACCTGTGCGCGGTGGCGGCGGGGCGGGTGGACGGCTACTACGAGCGCGGCCCCCAGTACTGGGACTACGGGGCCGGCGGTCTCATCGCCGCCGAGGCGGGGGCCAGGGTCGGCGGGCTGGAGGGCAGGCCGGCCGGCCCCGGTTTCACCCTGTGCGCGGCACCCGGCCTGTTCGAGGAACTGCACGACCTGTTGCTCCCGCTCGACCCGGAACGCGACGCCTGACCCCTGGGAGGGGGCGCCGGCGGTCCCCGGCTCCGGCCCGTGAGGGCTCCCGGCTCCCGGTCGACGGGGCTCCCGGTCGATGGGGGCGAGGGGAGAAGGGCACGAAAAAGCCCCCCGGCCGGTGGGCCGGGGGGCTCCTTCCCATCAGCGCTGGATGGGGACGCCGTTGTCTGTGGCCAGACGGTGGAGATCCTCGATCTCGGCGGTGAAGGTGTCGGCGAGGTAGTCGTCGCCGGAGGTCCTGGCCTCCTGCAGATTCCTGCGTGCCTGGTCGAGGCGGTGTTCGATTGTGGTGGTGAACTCGCCCATCTCACCTTCTTTCTCACGGGCTCATGGGGACGGAAGGTACCGCGATAGAGACTGGAACCGGCTGTACCCAGGGTGAACCACGAGCTAAACCTGTGTGTTTCCGACATCACACGGAGTGCCCGCTCCTGTGAGGGCCTTACCGTGTGCTTACAGGTGGTGAGGGGAGAATGGGGAGCCGGGCCGGCGGTTGCTCAGGGAATGTGACGGGAGGTGCCATAAGCCGTGCGAGTGCTTGTGGTGGAGGATGAGCGGGTGCTCGCCGACGCGATCGCGACCGGGCTCCGGCGCGAGGCGATGGCCGTGGACGTGGCCTACGACGGCGCCGGGGCGCTGGAGCGGACGGGGTACATCGACTACGACGTCATCGTCCTGGACAGGGACCTGCCCAAGGTTCACGGCGATGAGGTCTGCCGCCGCCTCGTGGCCTCCCGCACCGCGTCCAGGATCCTCATGCTGACCGCCTCCGGCGACGTCGACGACAAGGTCGAGGGGCTGGGGCTGGGTGCCGACGACTACCTGGCCAAGCCCTTCGTGTTCATCGAGCTGGTCGCGCGGGTGCGGGCGCTGGGCCGCCGTTCCGCCCCGGCGCTGCCGCCGGTGCTGGAGCGGTCGGGGGTCCGCCTGGACCCGGGCAAGCGGCTGGTGACCAGGGACGACACGGAGATCGCGCTCACCAAGAAGGAGTTCGCGGTCCTGGAGGAGCTGATGCGCGCCGAGGGCGCGGTCGTCAGCCAGGAGGACCTGCTGGACAAGGCGTGGGACGAGAACATCGACCCGTTCACCAACGTGGTGCGCGTCACCATGATGACGCTGAGGAAGAAACTGGGCGAGCCTCAGGTGATCGAGACGGTGCCCGGGGTCGGGTACAAGTTGTGAGCACTCCGGCAGACGGGGGAGACGAACGCCCGACGTTCGTCCCGGTGGGCGAGAACCGCGAGACGGTGCCGACCCACCCGATGATCAGCCCCCACTCCGAGCGGGGCGCCTGGAAGAGCGAGCGGCTGGAGTCCGGGCCCGCCGAGAGGGAGGGGAGAGCGGCCGAGCGGCCCCCGCCGCCGACAGGCGCGCCCATGTGGGACGGGCCGCCCCCGGTGGACGCCGCCCCGGCCGCGCGGACCCCGCTGGACCGGCTGCGGGCGATCGTGGACCGGCTCAGCATCAGGTGGCGGCTGACCCTCACCTACGCCGTGCTGTTCTTCACGGCCGGTGCCCTGCTGATGGCCGTGATCTACCTGATGGTGGGCTGGGCGCTCTACGGGGCGTGGCCGCCCTTCCCGTACGACGAGCTGAGGCAGGTCGTGGGGCCGGACATAGCGGCCAACTTCAAGCAGGAGTGGTACTGGCAGCAGCACGTCGCGATCACCGGGGCGCAGCGGGAGATGCTGGCCCGCTCGCTGCTCGCCCTGCTGGGAGTCGGCATCCTGGCCGTCATCATCGGCTACATCGTCGCCGACCGGGCGCTCAAGCCCATCCAGCAGATGACCGCCACGGCCCGCAAGCTGTCGGGCTCCACGCTCGCCCACGAGCGGATCGACCTCAAGGGGCCCGACGACGAGCTGAAGGAACTGGCCGACACCTTCGACGCGATGCTGACCAGGCTCAATGTGGCTTTCGACACACAACGAAGATTCGTGGCCAACGCCTCGCACGAGCTCCGCACCCCCCTGACGATCAACCGGACGGTCCTGGAGATCGCCCTGGGTGATCCGGAGGCGTCGGGTGACCTGAAGGCGCTGGGCCGCACGCTCCTGGAGGTCAACGCCCGCAACGAGCGCCTGATCGAGGGCCTGTTGCTGCTGGCCCGCAGCGAGCGCGAGCTGAGCGTGCGCAAGCCGGTGGACATGAAGGACGTGGCCGAGACCGTCGTCGACCAGCTCGCCACGCGGGCCGAGGAGGCCGGGGTCACCGTGGTTCCCGAGCTCCGCAACGCCGAGACCGTCGGCGATCCGGTGCTGCTCGAGCGGTGTGTGGCCAACCTGGTGGAGAACGCGATAAAGCACAATCTTTCCGATTCCGGACGTCTGTGGGTCAGGACG
This sequence comes from Streptosporangium sp. LJ11, assembly GCF_051918945.1. Lineage (NCBI taxonomy): Bacteria > Bacillati > Actinomycetota > Actinomycetes > Streptosporangiales > Streptosporangiaceae > Streptosporangium > Streptosporangium sp. LJ11. Next base: position 252,183 of record NZ_JBPXMB010000012.1, on the reverse strand, counting down.
GGAATGGTGGAGGGTGCCTTGGTTGTTCAGGTGGCCAACACGGGGCCGCATGTGCCCGCGTACGAGGTGAACAGCCTTTTCGAGCCGTTCCGGCGGCTCAACGCCGACCGGGTCGACTCGGACAAGGGGGCGGGGCTCGGGCTGTCCATCGTCCGCGCGGTCGTGCGCGCCCACGGGGGCAACGTGACCGCCATACCCAGGGACGGAGGAGGTCTGGTGGTCACCGTGCGACTTCAGTCACGTTGATCCGGCGGGGGGCGTCTCGTTCACGCCGTACATGTGGTTGGATGTGCCGTCGAACACGGTGGTGCATGCCGCCGATGCTGTGGTTTACGCCATATTTGGCTAACCGTGGCCATTGGCAGTACGTCCCTCACGTGTAGGGAGGTTCAGTGACCATTCCGGCGGGGTACCGAAGCAGGAATCTCTCTGGCGGATCGGGCACAAGTCGTGCCTCTCGAACGTTACACACGCGCGAGTGAGCGCAGACAGATAGATGAGGGGGATGGAGCAGACCGATGGCTACCGATTACGACAGCCCACGCAAGACCGACGACGACCTCAGCGAGGACAGTCTTCAGGAACTGCAGGCCCGCCGTACCGACAAGTCCTCGGGCAGCATCGACATCGACGAGACGGATCTCGCCGAGTCGCTCGAACTGCCGGGCGCGGACCTGTCAAATGAGGAGCTCTCGCTCCGGGTGATTCCTCGTCAGGCCGACGAGTTCACCTGCGCGCGCTGCTTCCTGGTGCACCACCGCAGTCAACTCGCCGTTGAAAAGAACGGCCAGCAGATCTGCCGGGAATGCGCGGCTTGAGATGATTCCGATGGCCTGTCCGAGGTGTGCTCTTCCAGGTATGGGTAGGGCCTCAGGACAGCCTTGAGGAGGTTCCGAGACATGACGTCAGAGAACAGGCGGACCGGTGCCGCGCCGGACGACTCCACGGCCGGGGAGTCGGACGGCGCGCCTGATCACAAAGTGGCCGCGGACGGTGGTTCCGATCACGAGGGGGCCGCGGCCGGCGGGTCCGTCCGGAAAGTGCCCGTGGACGACGGTCCCGATCACAGGGGGGCCGCGGACGGCGAATCCGAGCGGGAGGCGGCCGCGGGCGGCCGGTCCGACCAGGAGGTGGCCGAGCTCGTCGGCAGGCTCGCCGAGCCGGGCGACATGGACGGGGCCGAGCGGCGGCGGCTGCTCGGCCGTCTCACGAAATCACTGGCGCGAGGGGCGAAGAGGGCCAAGGAGTCGGGAGAGGGCCGGGGCCGCTGGCTGACCGACGTGTTCATGGCCGTGGCGCCCCGCATCCCCATCCGCGACCTGCACACCCTTTCCGAGCATCATCACGGTCTCACCTCCGAGGCGCTCGCCGACGACCTGGTACGCACCGCGACCAAGGCGACCATGGCGGTCGGGGCCATCGGCGGGGCCGTCGCCGCCGCCGAGTTCGCCGCTCCTCCCCTCCTGCTCTCCGCCCCCGCCCAGCTCGTGGCCGAGACCCTCGTCGTGGCCGCGATCGAGGTGAAGCTCATCGCCGAACTCCACGAGGTGTACGGGATCCAGGTGCCGGGCACCGGCTCCCAGCGGGCCATGGCCTTCGCGATGGCCTGGTCCAAGCAGCGCGGTGTCGACCCCATGGCACCCGGGACGATGACCGTCGCCCTGGGCACCGCGGCCAAGACCGCCCTGCGCAACAGGCTGATGCGCACCCTCGGGCGGCACCTCACCACCTTCGGCCCGTTCCTCACGGGCGCCGTGGCCGGAGGGTTCCTCAACCGCGCCGCCACGAAGAAGCTCGGTGAGGTCGTACGGGCCGATCTGAGGGTCCATCGTGCCCTCCCGCCTGGGAAGTCATAGAAACCTCTCAAACGGGTAGTTAATTCAGTAAGCCCCCGACTACCTGGAGGAATCTGTGCTGGGCCGCAGCGCATTTGTGATCGTCGCCAACCGTCTCCCCGTCGACCGAGTCGGTGAGGACATGTGGCGGCGCAGTCCCGGCGGCCTCGTCACCGCGATCGCCCCCGTCCTGCAGCGCAGGGAGGGGGCCTGGGTCGGCTGGCACGGCGCCCCCGACGAGAACCTCGAACCCTTCGAACACGACGGCATGCAGCTCGTCCCCGTCCCGCTGTCCGAATCCGAGGTCGAGCTCTACTACGAGGGCTTCTCCAACGCCACCCTCTGGCCGCTGTACCACGACGTGGTCGCCGCCCCCGTCTACTCGCGGGTCACCTGGGAGGCCTACCGCACCGTCAACGAGCGCTTCGCCGAGGCCGCGGCCGCGGAGGCCGCGGAGAACGCCGTCGTGTGGATCCAGGACTACCAGCTCCAGCTGGTCCCGGCCATGCTGCGCAAGCTCCGCCCCGATCTGCGCATCGGCTTCTTCCTGCACATTCCCTTCCCGCCGGTCGAACTGTTCTCCCAGCTGCCGTGGCGGCGCGAGATCGTCGAGGGCCTGCTCGGCGCGGACATGGTGGGGTTCCAGCGCCCCGGTGGCGCTTCCAACTTCATCCGGCTCTGCCGCCGCCTGCTCGGTCTCCAGCACCACAAGCACGAGATCTACGTGGAGGACCGGGTGGTGCGTGCCGGGGCGTTCCCCATCTCCGTGGACTTCGGCGAGCTCGACTCCCTGGTCAGGGAGCCGCACATCATCGCCAGGGCCAGGGAGATCCGCGCGGAGCTGGGCGACCCCGAGTGCCTGCTGCTCGGCGTCGACAGGCTCGACTACACCAAGGGCATCGGCCAGCGCCTGAAGGCGTTCGGCGAGCTGCTCTCCGAGGGGGCGATCAAGCCGGGTGAGGCGGCGTTCGTACAGATCGCCACCCCGAGCAGGGAACGCGTCGAGGAGTACATGCGGCTGCGCGACTCGATCGAGCTCCAGGTCGGCCGGATCAACGGCGAGCAGGGGGAGCTCGGGCAGCAGCCCGTGCAGTACATGCACCAGTCGTACGGCCGGGACGAGCTCGCCGCGCTCTACCTCGCGGCGGACGTGATGGTGGTGACGCCGCTGCGCGACGGGATGAACCTGGTCGCCAAGGAGTACATCGCCTGCCGCAACGACCTGCGCGGCGCCTTGGTGCTCAGCGAGTTCGCCGGGGCGGCCGACGAGCTGCGCCAGGCGTTCATGGTCAACCCCTACGACGTCGACGGCCTCAAGCGGGCGATGCTGACCGCGATGCGGGCCACCCCGCACGACCTGTCACGCCGGATGCGGTCACTGCGCCGGAGGGTCTCCACCTACGACGTGGATCGCTGGGCGCAGGAGTTCCTCACCTCGCTGGAGTCCTCGGGGTCCACGGCGTCCACGGGTTCCCAGCTGTCCCCGGAGGCCCTGGAGTCATCGGAGACCCCGGAACCCTCCTGACCTCTCGCCGGGAACACCGGGAACACCGGGAGACACCGGGAGACACCGGGAGACACCGGGTGACACCGGGTGACGCGGCGTCGCCGCGGGGGGCACGGCCCCCGCGGTGTGGTCGCCGTCAGGTGGTGACGTCCCTGGCCGCGTCCTTCACGGCCTTCCACGCGTCGTAGCGCTTCCTGGCGGTGCGGGCGACCACGATCTGCGTCACCTGCATGCCGACCCCCATCACCACGGCGTAGCCGATCGCCTCGCCGAGGCTGATCTCCAGGGACTCGTTGTCGACGGGCGGCTTCCTGCCGGTGGCCTTCTCCCAGGCGAACCCGATGGCCTTCTTCGCCCCCCACGCGGTGGCGAGGCCCAGGAGGCCGCCGATGGCCCTCCACGCCATGTCCTGCTTCTCGGTCTTGTCGGCCATGTGGTCCTCCCGTTTGCGGTTCGCCCCAAGAACACTAGTCTCCCCGAGCGCCGCATCGCGTGAAGCCATACCATAGGGAGGCATGACACAACAGCGACCGCGCTCTGCGCCCATGCCCGAGAAACCGACTCTCGATGGCCTGGAAACCGTATGGGCGGGCCGCTGGGAGACCGAGGGAACCTACCGTTTCGACAGGTCGCGCACGCGCGGGGAGATCTACTCGATCGACACCCCGCCGCCGACCGTCTCCGGCTCCCTCCACGTCGGCCACGTCTTCTCCTACACCCACACCGACACCATCGCCCGCTTCCAGCGCATGCGCGGGCGCGAGGTCTTCTACCCCATGGGCTGGGACGACAACGGCCTGCCCACCGAGCGCCGGGTGCAGAACCACTTCGGCGTGCGCTGCGACCCCTCCATCGCCTACGACCCCTCGTTCGAGCCCCCGGCCAGACCCGACCCCAAGCGGCAGATCCCGATCTCGCGCGGAAACTTCATCGAGCTGTGCGAGCGGCTCACCGTCGAGGACGAGAAGGTGTTCGAGGAGCTCTGGCGCCGCCTGGGCCTGTCGGTCGACTGGTCGCTGACGTACGCCACCATCGGCGACGCCGCCCGCACCGCCTCCCAGCGCGCCTTCCTGCGCAACCTGGCCAGGGGGGAGGCGTACGTGGCCCAGGCGCCCACGCTGTGGGACGTCACCTTCCGCACCGCCGTCGCCCAGGCCGAGCTGGAGGACCGCGAGTGGCCCGGAGCCTTCCACCGGCTGGGCTTCGGCCTGTCGGAGGAGCAGCGGGCCAGGGGGTTCGGCGACCGGGTCTGGATCGAGACGACCCGCCCCGAGCTGCTGCCCGCCTGCGTCGCGCTCGTCGCCCACCCGGACGACGAACGCTACCGGCCCCTGTTCGGCACCACGGTCAGGACGCCGCTGTTCGGCGTCGAGGTGCCGGTCCTCGCCCACCACCTGGCCGAGCCGGACAAGGGCACGGGCATCGCGATGATCTGCACCTTCGGCGACGTCACCGACGTCGTCTGGTGGCGCGAGCTCGACCTGCCCACCCGCGCCGTCATCGGCTGGGACGGCAGGCTGCTGCCGGACGCGCCCGAGGGTGTGCCGCGGGAGCCGTACGCGGAGCTGGCGGGCAGGACCGTGCACGGCGCCCGCGAGCGGATCGTGGAGCTGCTGCGCGCGTCGGGCGACATGGAGGGCGAGCCGCGCGCCGTGAGGCGCGCGGTGAAGTTCTACGAGAAGGGCGACCGGCCCCTGGAGATCGTCACCACCCGCCAGTGGTACATCCGCAACGGCGGGCGCGACCTCGCCCTGCGCGACGCGCTCCTGACGCGCGGCGCGGAGCTGTCCTGGCACCCGCCGCACATGCGGGTCCGCTACGACAGCTGGGTGCAGGGGCTGGCGGGCGACTGGCTGATCTCCCGGCAGCGGTTCTTCGGGGTGCCCATCCCGGTGTGGTACCCCCTGGACGACGAGGGCGAGCCCGACCGTTCCGCGCCGATCGCGCCGCCCGAGTCCGCGCTGCCGATCGACCCGTCCACCGACGTCCCGCCCGGCTACACCGAGGACCAGCGTGGCAAGGCGGGCGGTTTCATCGCGGACCCGGACGTCATGGACACCTGGGCCACCTCCTCGCTGACGCCGCAGATCGCCGGAGGCTGGGAGCGCGACCGGGACCTGTTCGAGCGGGTCTTCCCGATGGACCTGCGCCCGCAGGCCCACGAGATCATCCGGACCTGGCTGTTCTCCACCGTGGTCCGCGCCCACCTGGAGCAGGGCACCCTGCCCTGGAGCCACGTCGCGATCTCCGGGTGGATCCTCGACCCCGACCGCAAGAAGATGTCCAAGTCCCGGGGCAACGTGGTCACCCCGCTCGGCCTGCTGGAGCAGTACGGCTCCGACGCGGTCCGCTACTGGGCGGCCGGCGGCCGTCCGGGCACCGACACGGCGTTCGACACCGGTCAGATCAAGGTCGGCCGCCGGCTGGCCATCAAGATCCTGAACGCCTCCAGGTTCGTCCTGGGCCTGGGCGAGGGAGGCGGGGAGGTCACCGAGCCGATCGACCTGTCGATGCTGGCCCGGCTGTCGGAGGTGGTCCACGAGGCCACCGAGGCCTTCGAGGGCTACGACTACACCCGCGCGCTGGAGCGCACCGAGCGGTTCTTCTGGGAGTTCTGCGACGACTACCTGGAGCTGGTCAAGGCCAGGGCCTACGACGACGCCCCCGGCGAGGGCGGCGCGAGGGACGCGAGCGCGGCGGCGCGTTCGGCGCACGCGGCGTTGCGCGAGGCGCTCGACGTCATGCTCCGGCTGTTCGCCCCGTTCCTGCCCTTCGTCACCGAGGAGGTGTGGTCCTGGTGGCGTGAGGGCTCGGTGCACCGGGCCGCCTGGCCCCAGGCGCGCGGGAGGGCAGGCGATCCCGAGCTGCTGCCCGCGGTGGCCGCCGTCCTCGGCCGGGTCCGCAAGGCCAAGTCCGACGCCCGCCTCTCCATGCGCGCGGAGGTCGCCCGGCTGACCGTCACCGGCGCGCGGGTCGACCTCGTGCGCCGGGCGCAGGACGACCTGTGCGGCGCGGGCGTCATCGACGAGTTCGTGCTCCAGGAGGGCGAGGGGGACCTGCTGGTGGAGGTCACCCTCACCTGACCGGCGGGCGCGCACGTGAATCTGTCCTCCCCGTCGGGGAATCCTGCCGTACGGTCGAGGCAGGACAGGTGAGAGGAGGACAGGCATGCCGCCAGGATGTGGCAACTGCAGCTGCTACCTCGAAGACAGGGTGATCTCCCGCCCGCCGGATGAGCGCTGACCTCGGCCGGGTGAGCGCCCGCCCTTGACCGGGCGGGCGCTCACCCCGGTCGTCCGGGCGGCCGCCTTCGCCGGTGGGCGCGTTCCCGACGGGCGTCGCGCGGCCGGCCGCCGGGCAACAGCGGCGCAGGCCCGCGTATAGCCGCAGGTCCGGGCCGGCTGGAATCCCCCGGGCCCATCCGTGGGCGCGCTTCGAAACCCTCGCGCATTTCCCTTCCCGGCGTGACAGTCTGGAATACGTGATCTCCGATCGGGAACGCCTGACCAGCCTGGTGCCTCGCACGTTGCTGCGCATCGCGATGTGGAGCCTCTGCCTGATCATCATCGGCTGGGCGGTCTTCTACTTCGCGCAGTTCATCGCGACGTTGCGCATCGTGGTGCTGCCGGTGGCCATCGCGCTCCTGCTGACCGCGCTGCTGTTCCCGCTCACCAGGCGGTTCGGCGCGATGGGCATGCGGCCCATCTACGCGACCTGGCTCACGATGATCATCGCGCTCACCGTGCTCGGCGGCACCGGCTGGATCATCGGGGTGCGCGCCAACGACGAGTTCCCCGGCCTCGTCGACCAGGTGCGCCAGACGGCCAAGACCGTGGAGAACTGGCTCTACACCGGGCCACTGCACCTGCAGCCGACCCAGATCACCAGCTGGGTCGACGAGATCGGCAAGCAGATCACCACCCAGCGCAACCAGATCACCCAGACGGTCCTCACCGGCGCCACGGTGGCGCTGGAGGTGCTGGCCTCCATCGTGCTGCTGCTGTTCGTGACGTTCTTCCTGCTCAAGGACGGCGACCGGATCTGGTCGTGGTTCCTGAAGGGCTTCGGTGACGTCGCGCCCCGCGTCGACATGGCCGGCCGGGCCGCCTGGGTGACGCTCTCGCACTACGTGCAGGGCACGGTCGCGGTGGCCGCCGTGCACGGCGTGATCATGGGTATCGTGCTCGCGGGGATGGGCGTGCCGCTCTGGGCGCCGCTCGCGGTGATGATCTTTCTGGCCAGTTTCATCCCCATCGTCGGCATCTTCTTCGCCGGTGCCGTGGCCACCCTGGTCACCCTCGGCGCCAAGGGCCCGATCTACGCCCTGATCTTCCTCGGCATCCTGCTCGTGGAGCAGCAGCTGGAGAACCACGTGCTCCAGCCGCTGATCGTCGGCAGGGTGCTCCACTTCCACCCGTTGGCGATCATCCTGGTGCTGGCGGTGGGCGGCATCCTGGCGGGCATCGCCGGGGCCGCCGTGGCGGTGCCGGTGGCCGCCGTGATCTACCGGGCGCTGCCCGAGCTCATGGGCGGTTCCCATCTGGCGCTGCCACCGGCCCCGCCACATCCCGATCCCGGTGGCCCCGATCCCGGTGGCCCCGATCCCGGTGGCCCCGATTCCGGTGGCCCCGATTCCGGTGATCCGGGTGATCCCGGCGGCCCGGCACCGTCGGGTGCGGCGGGAAAACCGGTGAATGAGGAATCACCGCAGCCCAGGGGGTAACGTTCTGCCCCGTGACCCGTTCCGCCCTGACCACCCCCCCGCCGGACGCGACCCGCCCGAGGCCGCTTCCCGGCGCGCCCGCTCCCGGCACCCCGCTCGGCCCCCACTACAGCCGCTGCTTCGGCTGCGGCGCCGGGCACCCGAACGGCCTGCACCTGACCGCCCTCACCCCTGACGGGGTCACGGTGGTCGCCGAGTTCACCGTGGAGGAGACCCACCAGGGCGCGCCCGGCCTGGCGCACGGCGGCGTGCTCGCCGCGGCGATGGACGAGGTCATCGGCATGTCCGTGTGGCTCTTCCAGCGCCCCTACGTCACCGGCCGGCTGGAGACCGACTATCTCGCGCCGGTTCCGGTCGGCACCGTCCTGCATCTTCGCGCCTGGTGCAACGGCATGTCCGGCCGGAAGGCGTACCTTGAGGCTGAGGGCCGGATCGGTTCCCCGGACGGCCCGGTCGCCGTGCGGGCCGCGGCGCTCTTCATCGAGGTGGCCATGGAACATTTCGCCAAGCACGGCGACATCCAGACGATCGCCGACGAGCACCACGAGTACGAGGTGAACCCGTGACCCACACCGTCGAGGTGTTGATCCACCGGCTCGACGCCGACCTGCCGCCGCCCTCGTACGCCCACCCGGGCGACGCGGGCGCCGATCTTCACGCCGCCGAGGACGTCGAGCTCCTCCCCGGAGAGCGGGCCGTGGTCGGCACCGGGCTGGCGATCGCCCTGCCCGACGGGTACGCCGCGTTCGTCCACCCGCGCTCGGGCCTGGCCTCCAGGCACGGCGTGACGCTCGTCAACGCGCCCGGCACCGTCGACGCGGGATACCGGGGCGAGATCAGGGTGACGCTGATCAACACCGACGCCAAGAACGCCGTACGGCTGCGCAGGGGAGACCGCGTCGCGCAACTGGTGATCCAGAAGGTGGAGAAGGCGGTGTTCCACGAGGTGGACCGGTTGCCGGGATCGGCGCGAGGCGCCGGCGGGTTCGGGTCCACCGGCCGCTGACAGGAGCGAACCCGGTGAGGTGGGCGGAGTGGCCGGTGGTGATCGGGGACCGGAGCGCGCCTCCGGCCCGCGGGGCCGCCCGCCGCCGTGCCCGGCGGGGGACGAGTGACCAGTGAATCTTCAAGGAGCGTGAGGAAAGTGTTCGGACGTAACCGCCGTGAGAAGTCCCCGGCCGCCAAGGCCGCCAAGGCCGTGGTGGAGGAGGTCGAGCAGGTCCCTTCGCGGGAGTCGGGGCCGTGGGACGCCGACGAGCCCCATCCCGAGCGGGAGCGGGTCGACCTCGGAGGCATGCGCCTGCCGGTCGACGCCGGTTTCGAGGTGCAGCTCAACCTGGCCGGTGACCAGATCGTCGGCGCGGTGGTCCTGTTCGAGGGGAGCGCCCTGCAGGTGCACGCCTTCGCGGCGCCCAAGCGGAGCGGGATCTGGGACGAGGTCAGGGCCGAGCTGGCCGAGGGGGTCAAGAGCGCCGGGGGCACCGCCGAGGAGCGGGAGGGGGCGTTCGGCGTCGAGCTGGCCGCCAGGATCCCGGCGGAGGGGGGCGAGCAGCCGGTCCGCTACATCGGGGTCGACGGGCCACGCTGGTTCCTGCGCGCGGTGATCAGCGGGAAGGCCGCGGAGGACGCCGGGGTCGCCGCGACGCTGGAGGGTGTCGTCCGGGACATAGTCGTGGTACGTGGCGACGAGCCGATGGCCCCCAAGGAGGCGATCGAGCTCCGGCTGCCGCCCGAGGCCAGGCAGGCCGCGGAGCAGCAGGCCGCCGGGGGCGACGTGTCCGACCTCAACCCGTTCGACCGCGGGCCGGAGATCGCCGAGATCCGCTGACGGGCCCGATCGCGTACGCTGGTTCGACTCGTGTGTGAAGGAGAGGTCCGTGGGTTCTCAGGAGCCGCATAAACAGAGCGGTTTGCGGGGATTCTTCCGCCGGTTGACCGCCGGTCAGGCCGAATTGGAGGCTGACGAGCTCCAGCAGGACCTCGACCGCCACGGCGCCACGCCCATCGTCTCGTGCGGCATGCGCCGCCGCTTCTGCGTGACCGGCACGCTGCGGACGGTGACACTGCGCCCCCGCGGGGGCGCTCCGGCGCTGGAGGCCGAGCTTTACGATGGTTCCGATGTGATCGACCTGATATGGCTGGGCCGAAGGAAGATCGCGGGCATCGAGCCGGGACGCCTGGTGCTGGCGGAAGGACTCGTCAGCGTGCAGGATGGCCGCAAAGTCATGTTCAATCCGAGATACGAGCTACGCCCCGCGGGCGGTGCGTGAGTGATTGACGATCACGAGACGGTGAGCGAGAAGATGACCACCACCGGCGAGACCGCCGCGCACGACACGGTCGAGGCCGCGATCCGCAGCCAGCTTGCCAAGGCCTTCGGCGGAGTGCGGGGCGTCATCGAGGCCGCCGTGCCCACCATCGCCTTCACCGGCATGTGGGTCGCCACCTCCAACCTGAAGCAGTCCCTGATCGTCAGCATCTCGGCCGCGGTGCTGCTGCTCGTCGTGCGGCTGCTGCAACGCTCGACGCCGCAGTTCGTGGTCAACAGCCTGATCGGCATCGGCATCGGCGCGTTCTTCGCCTCCCGCACCGGCGAGGCGAAGGACGTCTTCCTGCCGGGCATCCTCTACAACGCCGGCTACTCCGTGGTGATGCTGCTGTCGATCGTCACCCGATGGCCGGTGGTGGGCTTCCTCATCGGCTCCGTCACCGGCGACCCGACCGCGTGGCGCGCGGATCCGGCCGTGGTGAAGCTCTGCACCAGGCTCACCTGGCTGCTGATGATCCCGTGCGTGGTCCGGGTGGCGGCGCAGCTCCCCGTCTTCCTGATCGGCGGGAACGACGCGGTCGCCGAGCTGGGCATCCTCAAGATCGCGATGGGCTGGCCGCTCCAGGTCGCGGCATTCGCCGCCATGGTGTGGCTCCTGGCCCGGGGCAGGACCCCGGCGCGGCCCGCGGTCTCCTGACCGCGGGGCCCGGTCCCGGGTCCGCCGCCCTCCGCGCCGTCGCGGAGGGCTTCCCCGTTCACCGCCGGTCCGGCTCTTTCCGCCTGCTCCAGGTCCAGGCCGGGAGCGGCGTGCGGTGCGGGGGATCCCGGCTCAGCGGGGCGTGCGGTGCGGGGACAGGAGCTCGGCCAGCTCCTCCTCGACCTCCTGGCTGGCCACGAACATCAGCTCGTCACCGGCCTCCAGCGGGTCGTCGGCGGTGGGCACCAGCACCCGGCCCTCGCGCAGGATCGCGACCAGGGCGGTGTCGTTGGGCCACGGCACCGAGCCGGCGCGCTGGCCGACGACCGGCGCGTCCTCGGGCAGGGTGAGCTCGACCAGGTTGGCCTGCCCCTGGCGGAAGGTCATCAGCCGCACCAGGTCGCCGACGCTGACCGCCTCCTCGACCAGCGCGCTCAGCAGGCGTGGGGTCGAGACGGCCACGTCGACGCCCCACGACTCGTTGAACAGCCACTCGTTCTTGGGGTGGTTGATCCTGGCGACCACGCGCGGCACGCCGTACTCCGTCTTGGCGAGCAGCGACACCACGAGGTTGACCTTGTCGTCGCCGCTGGCGGCGACGACCACGTGGCACTCGGCCAGGCCCGCCTCGTCCAGCGAGGAGATCTCGCAGGCGTCGGCGAGCAGCCACTCGGCCCGCGGCACGGTATCGATCTTGATGGCCTTGGGGTCGATGTCGACGAGCAGGACCTCGTGGCCGTTCTCCAGGAGTTCGGCGGCGATCGACCGGCCGACCGCTCCCGCGCCGGCGATGGTGACGCGCATCAGTGCTCCTCCTCCGGCGCCCCGGACAGCACCTTGTTGATGCGGTCCATGTCGGTCTCGACCGCCATGACGTGCAGCACGTCGCCCTCCTGCACCACCGAGTCGTTCTTGGGCAGCAGGGTGTCGCCGATCCGGTTGATGAACGCCAGGCGGGTGCCCGCCGCCGCCTCCAGATCCCTCGTCGGGGTGCCGATCCAGCTGGGGTGGTAGGCCACCTCCGCCAGCACCACGCACCCGCTGGGGTCGCGCCAGAGCGGCTCGGCGCCCTCGGGCAGGACGCGGCGCAGGATCTGGTCGGCGGTCCAGCGGACCGTGGCCACGGTGGGGATGCCCAGCCGCTGGTAGACCTCGGCGCGCCGGGAGTCGTAGATCCTCGCCACGACGTTGTCCACGCCGAACGTCTCGCGGGCGACCCTGGCGGAGATGATGTTCGAGTTGTCGCCGCTGCTCACCGCCACGTAGGCGCCCGCGGCCTCGATGCCGGCCTCCTCCAGGACGTCCCGGTCGAACCCGATCCCGGTCACCCTGCGACCCCTGAACCCCGCCCGCAGGCGACGGAACGCCTGCGGGTCACGGTCGATGATCGCGACCGAGTGGCCGCTGTCCTCGAGGATGTGCGCCAGGGTCGAACCGACCCGGCCACACCCCATGATCACGATATGCATGCTCCCCCGCCGGTCGCTGTGAGGCGGATCTTGATCCCGATGTATTCAGCCAGTATGGACCGCCCCAGGAGTGCCGCGTGAGTGGGGCCGAGTAATAACGGCTAGCATCTGCAGACGTGTCGAAGGTGACGGACCTTGTCAAACGCCTTTTCATCGGGCGGGCGCTGCGCAGCACGCAGCTGCACGAGCAGCTGCTCCCCAAGCGCATCGCGCTGCCCGTTTTCGCGAGTGACGCCCTCTCCTCCGTGGCCTACGCCCCGCAGGAGATCCTGGTCATCCTCTCTCTCGCCGGAATCTCCTTCTACCACTTCAGCCCCTGGGTCGCCGTCGCCGTCGTGGTGGTGATGCTCACCGTCGTGGCGTCGTACCGGCAGAACGTGCACGCCTACCCCAGCGGGGGCGGCGACTACGAGGTCGCCACCGTCAATCTCGGCCCGAACGCGGGCCTGACCGTCGCCAGCGCCCTGATGGTCGACTACGTGCTGACCGTCGCGGTCTCGGTCGCCAACGGCGTCGACTACGTGGGCGCCACCATCCCGTACGTCGCCCAGCACAAGCCGCTGGTCGCGATCGTCATCGTCGTGCTGCTGACGATCGTCAACCTGCGAGGCATCCGGGAGTCTGGCGCGGCCTTCGCGATCCCCACCTACGCCTTCATGTTCGCCGTCCTCGGCCTGGTCGCGTGGGGCGGTTTCCGGGTGCTCGTCCTCGGCGACGAGCTGCACGCGCCCACCTCCGGGTACGAGATCATCGCCGAGCAGTCGAACCTGACCTCCTTCGCGGCGGCCTTCCTGATCCTGCGCGCGTTCTCCTCCGGCTGCGCCGCCCTCACCGGTGTCGAGGCGATCAGCAACGGCGTGCCCGCCTTCCGCAAGCCCAAGAGCAAGAACGCCGCGAGCACCCTGCTGATGATGGGCCTGGTCTCGGTGACCATGTTCGTCGGCATCATCACCCTGGGGCTGGCCTCGGGCGTCAAGGTCGCCGAGCCCTCCGTCGCCTATCGTGACGTCCTCATCGACGGCAGGCCCGCCGGGCCCGGCTACTACCAGCAGCCGATCATCGCCCAGGTGGCGGACGCGGTCTTCGGCAACGGCTCGCTGCCCTTCTTCGTCATCGCCGCCGTCACCGCGCTGATCCTGTTCCTGGCCGCCAACACCGCCTTCAACGGCTTCCCGGTGCTCGGCTCGATCCTGGCCCAGGACCGCTACCTGCCCCGCCAGCTGCACACCCGGGGAGACCGGCTCGCCTTCTCCAACGGCATCGTGATCCTCGCCGCCGGGGCCTGCCTGCTGCTGTGGGGCTTCGACGCCGACGTCAGCCGCCTGCTCAACCTCTACATCGTGGGCGTCTTCGTGTCGTTCACGCTGAGCCAGATCGGCATGGTCAGGCACTGGACGCGGCACCTGAGGACCGAGGGCGACCTGAGGGTCCGCCACCAGATGCACCGCTCGCGGACCATCAACTTCTTCGGCGGCGTCATGACCGGCGTGGTGCTGGTGGTGGTGCTGGTCACCAAGTTCACCCACGGGGCGTGGATCGTCTGCGTGGCCATGCCGGTGCTGTTCCTGATGATGAAGGGCATCCACCGCCACTACGAGAACGTGGCCGCCGAGCTCGCCGTCGCCGAGGAGTCCCAGGTGGACGAGTCGATGCTGCCCGCGCGCAACCACGCCATCGTCCTGGTCTCCAAGATTCACAAGCCGACCCTGCGCGCCCTCGCCTACGCCCGCGCCACCCGCCCCTCCAAGCTGGAGGCGATCACCGTGGGGGTGGAGGGCCCCGAGGCCAGGGCGCTGCAGGAGGAGTGGGAACGGCGCGGCATCCCGGTACCGCTGAAGATGCTCGACTCGCCCTACCGCGAGATCACCCGGCCGATCCTGGAGTACGTCAAGTCGCTGCGCCGCCGCTCGCCCCGCGACGTGGTGAGCGTCTACATTCCCGAGTACGTCGTCGGCCACTGGTGGGAGCACATCCTGCACAACCAGAGCGCGCTGCGGCTGAAGGGCCGCCTGCTGTTCCAGCCGGGTGTGATGGTCATCAGCGTGCCCTGGCAGCTGCACTCCTCCGACCGGCTCAAGGGCCGCCCCGAGCCCTTCGCGCCGGGCGCCGTACGCCGTCCGCGCCAGGAGGCGGCACGGGACGAGGACGTCAAGGCATAACCTTTCTATGCGCTCCTGACGCGAGGAGGCTAGACCGACGACGGATTTTCCCTTGGGGGCAACGACCATGGCCATCGAACTGACCGTAGGACCGGTTGCGCACGGTGGCTGGTGCGTCGCCCGCCACGACGGCCGGGTCGTCTTCGTACGGCACGCGCTGCCCGGCGAGCGGGTCACCGCCGAGATCACCGAGGAGACCTCCCGGTTCCTGCGGGCCGACGCGGTCGAGATCCTGGAACCCTCCGCCGACCGGGTGACCCCGCCGTGCCCGTTCGCGGGCCCCGGCCGCTGCGGCGGCTGCGACTGGCAGCACGCCTCCCTCGACGCCCAGCGCCGTCTGAAGGCCGACGTGGTGGCCGAGCAGCTCAAGCGCCTGGCCTCGATCGACTGGAAGGGCACCGTCGAGGAGGTCCCCGGAGCCCCGGACGGGCTCGGCTGGCGCACCCGCGTCCAGTTCGCCGTCGACCGCGAGGGCGGCCTGGGCCTGCGCCGCCACCGCTCCCACGACGTCGAGCCGGTGGACGCCTGCCTGATCGCCCACCCCGAGGTGGAGAACGTCGGCGCCGAGGTCATGAACTGGCGCAACGCCTCCTCGGTCGAGGTCATCGCCTCCACCACCGGCGACCAGGCGGTCGTGGTCGCGCCCAAGCCCCGGCGCACGGTGGCCGTGCCCGACCTCGACACGAGCGTGGCCGTCTTCGTCGACGAGGGCAAGGGCCGCAGCCGCGTCGTCCACGGCCGCAACCATCTCGTCGAGCGCGTCGCCGAGCGCGACTTCCAGGTCACCGGCAGCGGTTTCTGGCAGGTGCACCCCGGCGCCGCCGCCACCCTGCTCGACGCCGTCATGGAGTTCGCCGCCCCGCAGCCGGGGGAGTGGGCCCTCGACCTCTACTGCGGCGTCGGCCTGTTCGCCGCCGGGCTGGCCGAGGCGGTCGGTCCCGAGGGGGCCGTGTTCGGCGTCGAGTCCGAGTCCGTGGCGGTCCGCGACGCCGAGCGCAACCTCCGCGACCTGCCCCAGGCCCGCTTCGCCAGGGGACGGGTGGAGAACGCCCTCGACCGCTTCGGCATCGAGCGCGCGGACCTGGTCGTCGTCGACCCGCCCAGGGCCGGGCTGGGCCGCGACGTCGTCGACCGCGTGACCACCCTTCAGGCGACCCGGATCGTGTACGTCTCCTGCGACCCGGCCACCCTCGCCCGCGACCTGGCCTGGTTCGCCGAGCGGGGCTACCGCCTCGCCGATCTGCGGGCTTTCGACGCCTTCCCGATGACGCACCACGTGGAGTGCGTGGCCCACCTGGTCAGCGAGACGGTCTAGGTGTTGACCTGGGGAAACGCAACGCATGGTGTTTCATCAAACTCCAGGGTTCCCCCCGTTAAACCAAGATCATGACGCATGAGTGACGCATGATCATGGAAGCGCCCCGTGACCGATCCGGTCGCGGGGCATGGTCATGTCGAGTGCTACTCGGGAGGGGTGGGCCACCTCTCGGGCGGCGACACGAACGTGCCGCGCGCCTGGACGGTGAAGACCC
This sequence comes from Streptosporangium sp. LJ11, assembly GCF_051918945.1. NCBI lineage: Bacteria > Bacillati > Actinomycetota > Actinomycetes > Streptosporangiales > Streptosporangiaceae > Streptosporangium > Streptosporangium sp. LJ11. The sequence goes on along the minus strand of NZ_JBPXMB010000012.1, from coordinate 235,992 downwards.
AGCCCTCCTCCTGCAGGAGCCTGACGGCCGCCTTGACGGTCTCCCGAGCCACTCCATGCGTAGACCCGGCGAAGGTCTGGAGTTCGATTACGTCGACCCCGTGCTGGCGAACCGTGAGGAGCGCACCTTGAGGTCGGAGGCAGCGTACGACCTCATGTCCGCTGTGTATGAGCTCGCTGCGGTGCTTGGCGCGGTGGGGCTGTCAGAGAGGCCGTGCGTGGGTCCGTCGGAGGTTGTGGGTGGATCGGATGGACAGCGCCTTAGTACGACAACGACAGGTTGTTATGGGCGTCTTCGCTTATGGTGACTGGCCCAAGCCCGTGCTTGACTGAGCCGACGCCAGGCCACCCAGGCAAGGACATGACCGATCGGGTGCGCGAGGGGCGCGGCAACGCGGTTGAACAGCCGACGGACCTCCTGGACCGTCCCGGCATCAAAGCACCCTCAAAGCCGCCGGCAGACCCCCCTTTTGTAGACCGTCACGCACGATCACTAAAAACGCCGCCGCGGTCATCGCCAACGTGATGTGCCGATACCAGGCCTGATACGAGCGCACCTGGCAGTGATCGAGGCCGACCTCGTTCTTGGCCATAGACCTCATCAGCGGTCACCCAGCCGAACGGCACACCCGCCGTCACGGCCCTTTCGATCATCATGCGGGCCGGTGCCGGTTTGGTGGCGAAAGCCACCTCGTCGCCGATACCGGCGGCCCGGCACCGGAGCCGGTCCTCGGTCCACTCCTTGGGCGGGTACAACTCCCGGTCGATCAATGCCCGTCCCCGGTCGCAGGCGTAGGCGAGGAACACGCCGATCTGGCGGTTGTCGAACCGGCCGAGGAACGCCGTGAATCCCGCTGACCATCCGGCTACCGTCTCCGACGGCATGACGGGATCATCCATTACAGGACCTGAGATCTCAACCTGTCGTTGTCGTATTTTGCGTCCCACCGAGGTTCTGCGAGGACATCACTTGCACGCGAGGGACAAGCCGATAGCGGCGAGCCTCTGCTTAACCTCCTCGACGTACATGGGGCTGTTGCGCTCAATCGCCAGCAGGTCCTGCTCGCTGTGAGCGACCAGTTCGCCGTAAGTGTCGATGCCCGCACGCTTGATGCAGGCGTAAGCACGCACCGTGAGGCCGAGCTCCTCGATGGGCAACGCCAGGTCTCTGCCCAGGAACGAGTCGTCCTGCGGTGACACCATGCTTCCTCCTTGCGCTCCAGGCGGCGGCCCGGGGCTGATCGAAGACGAATGCCCGCCCAGGCTTCAGTCTGGGGCGCGGCATTCTGCGTCTCGGCTCGACTACGGCAGCAGCTTCTGAGCGGTGAGCCACTTCTCCCACTCGGCGACGACCTCATTGGCCAGGTCGACAGCGTCATATGTCTGACCGTTGGAGGTGACGAACCACCGGTGCTCGCCGGTGGATCCGGAGCGCGCTGGCTTCGGTTCTGATCTGGTTGGAGCACCGCCGGCGTACACCTTGATCTCAATCGTCTCAAGGGTGACGTAGGCATCCTGACGGGTGAAAGCAGTCGTCTCATCGCCGGTTTTGGCGGTCGTCAGCGTCAGGTGCTCGACCCCATTGCAGAGGTCGGCAGCTAGCTGCAGCAGAGGGGTGCCAGCGAGCTTGCCGAAGATCGATTCGACTGTGCTGCGGATGCTGGTGGTGAGCACCGTCGGGTCAGAGCCGTCGTTCTTGATCCAATCCTTCAGGTGGTAGGCGTCCTGGAAGAAGTGGTAGAGCCGGTCGCGTGCCTCGGCGGAGCCCATGAAGCCGGGGCCGACGGCTTCGAGCAGTCGCTGGTGGCTGCGGAGCATGCGTTGGTACTGGTCGCGCCAGCCTTCGGAAAACGTCATCGGTTTCCTCTCGGGGAGTCGGGTTTCACGGTCCGGCCCCACCCTCGCGGGGGCCGGACCTCAGGTACCACCGTGCGTATCGGATGTATCACGCATAGCTCTGGTTGTTACGTATAACGGACCGGCATAACGAACGCTGACGACCGAGCCGATTACCCCCGCCCCCGGGAGCCCTCCCCGTACGCTGGCCCTGCCCCTCCCCTGGGGATGCTGCAGCTGATCCACATGAAGAAGCCCCGTCGCTCTCCTCCGGAGCGGCGGGGCTTCTCGCGTTGCGGCCCGGCATGTATGGCGTGCGAACGGGGACGTTGCAGGTAGAAGGGCCGGTCACGCATCGAGGGAGATCCAGCATGACGGATCAAGGCGACTCGGATTTGTCCGCTGATCAGGCGGCCGTCTTCCAGGCCGTGTCGCAATTGGAAAGCAACTCCAACGGGCCTGGTCACGTTCAGGAGATCGCAACGGAGGCGAAGCTGGCAGAGGACCGTACGCGGCAGGTGCTTGACGAGCTGGCCACCATCGGGCTCGTCGCCGCGACCGCTGACCCCTGGCAGCCAGAGGCCGGCGCGCGCTATCAGGTGCAGTCCATGGACTGAGCCCCCTTCGGGACTCTCATCGCGGTTCGCCTCCATCGCATCGGGCAAGGCGCTAGATGACGGATGCAATGGCTGAACAGGAGAAACACCAATGACGATCGAGAACCCATGGACCTATCGCGCGGACATTCACGGGGACCAGTCGCTGGACATCATCGGTTTTGACGTGGAAACCTTCGACGGCAAGATCGGCAAGGTGGACGAGGCCAACAACGCGGTCGGGGACAGCTACGTCGTTGTCGACACCGGGCCGTGGATCTTCGGCAAGAAGGTCATCCTTCCAGCCGGCACGGTGAACGAAATCGACTCGGAGAAACGTAAAATCTACGTGGGACGCACCAAGGAAGAGATCAAAAACGCGCCGCCGTTCGATGAGAGCAAGTACAAGGACACCAGCTACCGGGATGAGGTAGGGGGTTACTACGCCCATTTCCCCGGAACCATGTAGATCCGAATGGCGAGGTTCAGGCTCCAGCCGTCGGAGCCGAACCCCAATGATCAAAGATCACCTCAAGAAGCCCTCACCCGGAAAGGTGGGGGCTTCTCGCGTTGTGCGTCTATTGGCCGGGATCCAAGGCGGCCCCCGCAGCGCGGAGCAGCGGCTCCAGCGCCTCGCGGTGCGGGTCCAGCAGCTCCCGGCCGCGCCGGAGCACCCAGTCGGGCACGGGGTCGTCGTCGGGCGGGGCAGGTCGGGTGAGGGCGAGGTCATGGGGTCATGCTCGCCCGGCCCGCTGATCGATCGCAGGTGAACACGACGACGCCTCCCCCTGAAGGACAGGCTCCGCGCCGAACCTGAGCCTCGTTCGGCCGATCCCTCCAAATGCCAGAGTCGGCTCCGTCCCGAGTATCCGATCATTGCGAAGGAGCATAGGGAGCCAGGTCAGGCAAAGTGGGATGACGCAGACTTTTAACGTTTAGGGCTGGAGAACTTTCTATCCTCATGTCATGGAGTGAAAAGAGCACGACGGGGCCGGTTAAGCTAAATGACCTTCCGGAATTATTGTTAGTGCGTCTCACCACATATCCGAGATCAGGCCGGATGGAAGCTCTTTAGCAAGATGGCAACCTACCGTCCTGGCCCCTGCTTGTTCAAAACACGCACCTCGACTCACCCAAAGGTGGTCGCGTCTTCGTGCGAGTCCGGATGAAGGAGGAGACGAACATGCGTCACACTCGGCACCCCATCATCCTCGGAACGGCGTTCTTCGCCACCGTGACGCTTTGGCCGGCCGGTACTCAAGCTTCGACCAGTCCAAGCCCCGTCACCCAAGCGATCATATCGGCAGATCCAACTCCATATCAGAAGGGCTACGAAAAAGGGCGCACGGAAGGGTACGCACGCGGAGAGTCGCGGGCTATAAACCATTGCGTTCGTGATTATTCAGCAGCTTGGCCAGAGGTCGGCGAGGCGGCTTACGCGGTCGGCTACAACGAGGGCTTTCAGTTGGCGTACGGCAGAGGATTCGACGACGGCTTCGCGAAACACTGCAAGCCCGCATAATAAGAGGACAACGATTTAACCTCGCCATCCCGAAGGTCAAGCTGGCGTGGATCACAGGGGCCTCCTCGATGGCCGCCACATTCCTCACAGCGAACCCGAGTCACTCGTCGATGGGCAGGTCCTCGATGGCGGCGCGACGCTCGTCCTCCGACGGCAACGTGTACCGGCGGGCGGTCTCGTCACTCCTCTTCAGGAAAGTCACTCAGCACAGGGAGGCGCGTGACGGCGGCCTCCATCTGGGCGTGAAGCCGCTCTCGGTTGTGCTCGATGCCGTCGGGGCCTGCGTGCCAGAGGATCCGGTGAACGTCGGGCGCGGGGTCCCAGATCCGGGGCGAGGTGTACCGCTGACGTACACCAGCGACAGCGGCCGGCGGCCACTGGGTGTAGAGCACCAGGGCCTGTTTTCGCATTCGGTCTTCAGATGCTCCGGGACCTTCATGATCATTGGATGCGTGGAGATCTCAATGACGAGCAATGGGCGGTGCTGGAGCCGCTGGAGCCGCTGCTGCCGACTACGGCCGGGCGGGGACGCCCGGCCGTAGTGCCGCGCCGGATGCTGATCGATGGCATCCGATGGCGGATCCGGACCGGGGCGCCGTGGCGGGATCTGCCCGAGCAACATGGGTCATGGCAGACGGTCTACGGCTTCTTCCGCCGCCGGCAACGCGCCGGAGTACGGGCCGCCCTCAACCCGGCCGACGACAGCGATGCCTGGTACGGGTCGGTATCCCTGCTCCCGACGGCGATTACGAGGTCGACCTCGCCAACCCGGACCGACGCGAGCATGAGGTCACCGTTCACACCCATCAGGGCAAGATCGCTCAGCATGTCGGTGGCCGGCCGGCCTTCAACGCACTCGCCGACCAGCCGGCTCACCCACACACTCTTTGAGAACACGCCCTGACCGGCTGCGGATATGTGTCCGCTCAGGGATGTGTGACGTTGCAGGCTGCCTTGGCTCTGGGCGGTGGGGCAGCGGGTCACCACGTCAACTCGGTTCAAGCCGGCGACCGGGACGGATGAGACTGGGGCGAGCCCTCACTTCAGCGGGCTCTGATCGCCTGTCCTCTTCACATCCGATCAGCTCACCGCCACGACGAGAAACGAGAGCTTTCTCACCGCCAACGGCCGTTCCGCTGTTTCTCGATCCCGTCACCGCCGCCCGCAGTTGCGCTTCCACGCCGACGAGCTCTACGGCGGGCTGCTCTCGCTGGTCACCCGCGTTCCTCTCTTCGGGAAAACGGGGAGGAGTCTGCGCCCAGGGGGTCGGCGATGTCCCCGTCCTCCCGGTCGGAGGGTTCGGGAGCGGTCAGCTCAGCCTGAACGAGCTCGCCCGTTTGTAGCAGCCGTAGTGGCCGAGGTGCCCGTACTTGTCGATCCACCGCTTGCCGGCGCAGTCCCGTACGAGGTCTATGTCGGTGTGGAAGAACACGTCGCAGTGCGTGCCGTTGCCCAGCCTGGTGTTCACCGAGCTGACCCGGTCGCCCCAGCCCATGTGGTCCAGCCTCTTGAACTCGTAGTCCGCCTTGCCGGACGTACTCCTGCTGCAGTCGCGGGGGACGGAGATGGTCACGGTGTCGCCGCGGGAGTTGTAGTTGATCCAGTCGTAGAGCACGGCCACGGCGTAGCCGGCCGCGTTGGCGACCCGGATCGCCCGCGACAGGCTGCTGTAGCAACCCAGCCCTTTTCCGTACCTGTCGGCCACGCAGTGGCTGGCCGCCGCGGTGCCGGAGGATACCGAAGCCGGCGTGGCCGCCAGCGCCGTGCCGGATGCGGGCATGATGCCGGCGCCCACGGCGAGCAGGCAGGTGAGCCGAACGGCGAGCTTCCTCATGCGGATCCCTTCGTGGAACATCCAGCGCCGTCTCTGTTGTGAAGGCGATTTCATCGTTTCCCTGTTTCGGATACCGGGAGTTGTTCCTGTGGCGGGGTCCACAGTTTCGGATCGCTCACACCGTCCACAAGGAGATCCTGTTGTCAGCCTGTTCGACGGGCGCCCCCGTACAGGCGTACACGCCGCCTGACAGGTGATCCGGCGGCGAGCGGGACGCGACCTGGCGGCCGCCGGCGAAGGTGCGTCGTAGGTCGTGGGGAGTCAGCGGGGGTAGGGCGGCGGCCGGTCGGCGGACGTTGAGGGCGTCGGCGACCGCGTCCGGGGTGAGGTGCCGCGGTTGTGCGGTGCCCCGGCGGTTCACCGGGACGAACAGCGGTCCGCGGATCTGTTCGGTGGCCGAGATCCAGCGCCCCTTCTTGAGCGCATCCGCGTGCTGCATCACGCGGGTGTCGTCGAGCTCTGTCGGTGCAGCACCTGGTGCCCCGACGCCGGCCAGGTGGAGCGACTGTTCGTCCTGTCCCGGTTGGAGCGTGCCTGGTCCGATCACCTCGCCGGGACCGCAGCGGCCGCGGCGAAGCTCGCGGCCGCACGTCAGGTCCTCGCCCAAGGGCGACCTGATCGAGTCGTACCGTCTGGTGACCGACAGCGCTCGGGAAGGTGAGCCTGAGCCTGTGAGTGCTCCCCGGTGCTACTCGTATTGCTCGTCGGGGGCGTCGATCCTGGTGAGGCTCTTGCCGGTCATCTGGGGGTAGATGACGCCGTTGGGCATTGTGCCGAAGGTCTGCGGGATCCAGGTGCCGGTGACCTCGACCCAGGTGTCGGCGGGCGGTGCCTGCAGGCCCCTCACGGCGACCTTCAGGGGGAAGGCGTCGGCGGCGCAGCAGGCGATCTGCATGCGGGTGACGTACCACTGCCCCTTCTTCTTGGAGGGGGTGACGAAGCCGGTCAGTTTGACCTCGCGGCCGGTGAGGGATTTCTTGTCGTCGTCCCAGGCGCGGCCGATGAAGTCGCCGACGGTCATCTCCACGGGACCGGTGGCGGCCAGCGGGGTGAAGGAGCTCAGGGTCTGGTCGCGGGGCGGTGGGGTGTCGTCGCGGGAGGCGGCGAACGAACCCAGCGCGGGCGGTGCGATCAGGAAGATCGCGAACACCGGCAGGCACAGCAGCCACGCGACCCGGGGGCCGCCGTGCGCGTGGTCGTGGCCGCCTTCGCCGGGCCGGTCGTGATCATGTGAGCGGTGGTCGGCGGGTGAGTGGTCGTGGCCGCCCGAGTGGTCACCTGGGTCGTCGTGGGCCGGGTTCTCCTTCGTCCGGGACGCCTGGAGCAGCCCGATGACCCCCAAAATCACCAGCACCACCCCGGCGCCGATCAGGAACGGCCGGAAGCCGGGTTTGACGTAGTTGAGGTAGGTCGTGGAGAACGCCGAGATCCGCAGCACGGCGCCGCCCAGCAGGGTCAGGAGGAGGTTCTGGGTAACACGGTTCATCGGGGGGCGCGAATTCCTTCCATCGTGCCGGGGCCCGAGGCCGAGCCGTCGGCGTGCCCGGGGGCGCGGAGCGAGGGGGGCGGTGGAGAGGGCGGCGTCATAGCAGCAGCCAGCCGAACGCGACGCTCACCACGACGGCGAGGGTGAAGGTCACCGGGACGAACCTGAGGGCGAAGGACTTGCCGAACGTGCCGGCCTGCAGCGCGATCAGCTTCAGGTCGACCATCGGCCCGACCACCAGGAAGGCGAGCTTGGCGGTGGGGGAGAAGGCGGTCATCGAGGCGGCCACGAACGCGTCGGCCTCCGAGCAGATCGACAGCAGCACCGCCAGCAGCGCCATGACCAGGACGGCGAGCCAGGGCACCTCGGCGATCGCGGTCAGCCACTCGCGGGGGACCGCGACGTTCAGCGTGGCGGCGGCCAGTCCGCCGACGATGAGGAACCCGCCCGCGTGCAGCAGGTCGTGCCGCATCGCCTCGCCGAACTGCACCCATTTCGGGCCGTCGCCGTGTGGCCGGGAGGGGATCCGCAGCCAGTCGGTGCGGCCGAACCTCAGCCAGAGCCAGCCGACCAGCACCGCCACGGTCAGGGAGGCGCCGAAGCGGGCCAGTACCATCAGCGGCTGCCCGGGGAAGGCGACGGCGGTCGCGACCAGCACGATCGGGTTGATCGCGGGGGAGGCGAGCAGGAACGCCAGCGCGGCGGCCGGGGCCACCCCCCTGGCCATCAGACCCGACGCCACCGGGACGGACGCGCACTCACAGCCCGGCAGCACCGCTCCGGCCATCCCGGCGACCGGTACGGCGGCGGCCGGGTGCCTCGGCAGCGCCTTGGTCCAGAACGACGCCGGGACGAACGCCGTGATCGCCGCCGACAGCGCCACCCCGAAGACCAGGAACGGCAGCGCCTGCACGCAGATCGCCACGAAGATCGTGGCCCAGGTCTGCAACGCGGGCGCCGTCAGGTGCGGCGCGAGGGTGAGACGCCCCACCACCAGCAGGATGATGACGAGCGCGAACCCCCACGGCAAAGCATGACTCGCGGAACCTTCACGTCCCCACGAATCAGGGGGAACCGGGCTCTCGTCATCGATCCGCGTGTCCCGCGGGCCGGTTCGAGGCTCAGCCATGCGCTTCATCGTGCCAGATCACGGTGGTGTTCCTTTCGGTACCTTTATCGGTAATCAGGTCCTGTTTCATGAATTTCCTGATGGTGGAGTGATCATTGAGACGATCACCGGGACGTAAGGTCCGGCATGCCGTTTCCAAGTCCTGTGGCCGGCGGGCCGACACCGCGGACGCCGTCCGGCCGGGGTGGCTCGACCGGGTCCGATGCTGACTGTCCGCGAACGCACGCGAGATCCCTTCCTGGTGCTTGGTTCCGCTGCTCCGCTTCGTGAACGGACAGTGCGGCACGATTCGGCATGTTCGCCCCGCCTGCTCGGCTCGTGTCCGAGCGTCTTTGCCGGCGCTTTCGGTCGAACTGCTGTGGAAGGCGCCGAAAGGCCCGCACCACGTATGGCGTGCACGGCTTCGGCGCATGTTGCGCTCCGCGGGCGTGGACGACGGTCAGCGGCCGGTTTGCGCTGATCGCGCCACATCTTCGCCTCCCCCCTCGCCGGGGGCGAACGGCCGGATGCGGATGCCCGCGACCAGCCAGGCCCCACCGGCGACCGCCATGACCAGGCCGAGAACGACGAAGACCACGCTCACGCCCAGCCGGTCGATGAGCATGCCGGTGACGGCGGACGAGACGCCGAGGCTGAAGGTCGCGGTGGCACTCCACAAGGAGGTGACCCGCCCGCGGGTCTCGTTCGGCGTCGTGGTCAGCAAAGTGGTCATGGCCGCCGGGCCGTACACCACTTCGGCGGCCGAGACCAGTCCCCACAGCGCCAGCGCGGGCAGCACGCCCGACGGCAGGCCGAGCAGCATGGTCAGCACGCCCTCGACCAGGCACGACCATCCGATGACCCGGTGGCGCCCACGCGGCCCCATGGCGCGGATCCGGGATGCGGCCGCCACCAGGACCACACCACCCACGGCTCCCTGCACCGCGTAGAACCATCCGGTGCCGCCCTCGCCGAGGTCGTGCACACGCAGCGCCAGGTAGGTCATCGCGGTGATCGCACCGCCCAACCCGAGACAGAACAGCGCCTCCAGCCCCAGCAGCGCGGCGATGACGCGGTTGTGGGCGGCCACCGCGACCCCCTCACGCAGGGAGCGCCACCAGCCGTGCGCGGGAGCACCCGCCGACCGGTCGCCGGAGCGGACCGTCGCGGTGAGCGCGGCCGACAGCAAGAAGGACACCGCGTTGACGGCGAAAGCCCACCGCCAGCCCACCACCGTGACGACGAGGCCTCCGGTGACGCCGCCCAGCGCCTGGAAGACCAGGCCGTTGACCTGAACGGCCGCCGCGTACAGGGGATACTCCTGCGGCCGGGCCAGGCTGGGCATCCAGGCGCCGCGGGCGGCCTGGAAGACGAAGCCGGCGGCGGCGGAGGCGAAGGTCAGCGGGTAGACGAGCCAGAGCCGTCCCGGGTCGTCGGCGAGCAGGAACGCGGCGGCGAGCACCGCCATGAGCACGTCGGTCACCAGCATCACCGTGCGCCGGTCGGCCCGGTCGGCCAGTACGCCGCCCCAGACCCCCGCCAGCACGCCCGGCAGGTAGCGCACGGCCAGGGTGAGCCCGGCGGCCAGGCCGGCCCCGCTGTACTCGTAGACCATCGCGAACACCGCGACGGCGGAGAACCATCCGCCGCACACGCTGACGAGGTTGCCGAACCAGAGCATGCGCAGGTCGCGGTTGCGCACGAGCAGCTCGCGCAAAGTGCGCGCAGGTTCCACCGGTGACCCCCGACGATCGAGTGATGATGATTTTCATTGCTAAGTCACCAAAGATCAAGTATTGACTTTGGTTTTCGTTTTCATTACTCCTTGTAGGGACATCACGGACAACAGGGGTGAACAGCGGGCAGCTGAAACGCGGCCGGATCGTCGACACCGACCCCTGCGAAGAGCTCCTCGTCCGCTGCGAGGCCTACGAACGTCTCGTGCGCTCCCAGGCGGACACCGCGGTGCCGCCGAGCGGAGCGTCCGAGGCTCCTGTCCCCTCGATCCGATGAAAGGAGGTGATTCGGCATGACCGTCAAGAAGCTGAAGGTGAAGGCGCGCAACGCGTCCGTTCACTCGTCCAACCACGCCACGGTGGCGCTCGCCAAGGTGGCCTGGCGCTAGTCGCGAGATGAGACCCCGGGTGCGGGCATGAGCCAACCACGCCCGCACCCGGGTGCGAGGGATGTTACTTCGAAGAAAGGTGCGCTCGCGATGACTTCCGGGCTGGATCGGCCCGCGCGCTGGGCGGCTGGGACCACGTTCGTGCCCACCGGGGACGGGTGGCTGGTCCACGGCCCTGATGAGGACTTCATGGTCGTGCAGGTGCCGCCGCAGGACCAGGCCGCGGTGGCGGGGCTGATCAGCGGGCGGCTCGGGGTGCGGGCCGCGCTCGAGCGCCTCCCGGACGCCGCCGACCTGGTCGCCGAACTCACCGTGGCGCCGCAGGACACAGCCGACGCCGCCGACACAGCCGACACAGCCGCCGCGTCCCCATCCGCGGCCGAAGTCCTCCTGATGGGCGACGGCCCGCTGCTGGACCCGCTTTCCCGCCACCTGCGCCAGGCGGGCCTGACCGTACGGCGGGGCGAGCCCGGCCAGGACCTCCAGCCGCAGGCCGTAGCCCTGGTCGCCTGCGCCGAGTACCTGCCCGACACGGCCTGGCGGGAACTGGACGCCCGCTGCCGCGATCTGCGCCTCGCCTGGCACCGCGGCCACAGCGAGGGCCGCCGCTGGTACGTCGGCCCGTTCACCCCGCCGACCGGCGGCGCCGGGTATGAGGATGTGCGGCTGCGCCGCCTGGCGGCCTGCCCGTGGCCGGACGAGCTGGCCGCCTACTGGGCCTTCCTGGAGGCCGGCGGCCGGCCCGCGGCTCCGGCCGACCCGGCCGGAGCCGAGGTCGCCGCCGCCCTGGTCGCCGCCGACCTGCGCGCCTGGTTCGACGGCGCGCCCCCACCCGGCGGCGGGCACCAGGTGGGGATCGACTTGGCGGCCGGGGAGATCCGCCGTCACCCCGTGCTGCCGGTGCCACGCGGCCTGATGCGTGAGACACCCGCGTGAGCAAGGTGCGTACCGGCCTGACGGTGAAGGCGTCCGACGGCGCGCGGTTGGTGGCCGACCTGGTCCTGCCGGACCGGCTGCCCGCCCCCGCGGTGGTGATCCGCACGCCCTACGGCGCCTCGGGCTGCCTGCCCGAGGCGCTCTCCCTGGCCGAGGCCGGATTCGCCTGCCTGGTGCAGGACCTGCGGGGCCGCCACCTGTCGGAGGGGGCCTTCACCCCCGGCGCCGACGAGACCGCCGACGGCCACGCGAGTTTGGACTGGACGGCGGCCCAGCCCTGGTGCGACGGCGAGGTGTTCCTGTACGGCCTGGCCTACGAGGCCTACGCCGCCTGGTGCGCCGCCGGCCACCCCGCGGTCCGCGGGATCGTCAGCCGCCAGCCCTGGCCGCCGATCGGCTCGCCCGCCCTGGACGAGGAACTGTGGTGGCGCACAGACCTGGGCACCGGCCGGACGGTGCGCACCGGCCTGTACGACGCGGCCCTGGCCCGCGCACCGCACCTGACCGCGCTGATCCCGGCGGCCGCCGTCGCCAAGGCCTGGCCGGTGGACGTCGGCCCGTGGCCGGCCACGCCCAGCACCTACAGGACCGCGGCCCGGCGCATGGCGCGGGCCGCGCGCACCGCCACCGTGCCCAGCCTGCACCTGGGCAGCTGGTACTGCCGGTCGGCGCCGACCACGCTGCGTCAGGCCATGCTGGCAGCACGCGCCGAAGCCGTCGTCGGCGGCTGGGCGAGCGCGCTCACCCACCGCCTCCAGCCCGAGTGCGCCCTGCCGGAACCGGCCGGACCGCATCCCTTCGCGCTGGCACTGGAGTGGCTGGGCGGCTTCCGCCGCAGCGGGTGCCTGCTGCTGGGCACCGGCCGCTGGACGGACACCGATCCGATCCCGCCCGGCCGCCCCGGCTGGACCGCCCTGCCGCTCGGTGCCGACGGCATGCGACTGCGGCACGACCCGGCCGACCCCTGTCCGTCGGCGCCGCACTCCGCCGACCTGGCACCGTTGGCCGACCGCGACGACGTCGTCCGGCTGACCCTGGACGGCCCGTTGTACTGGCACGGCACACCCCGCCTCACCGCCGAGGTCACCACCGACACCGGCACCGAACTGGTCGCCACCCTCGTCCACGAGCAGCCTGATGGCACCGCCACCCGGATGGCCGACGGCACGGCGCCCATCGCGACGGGCACCTCCCGCTGCGAGATCCGCCCGGCCCCGGCCGCGGCCGAGCTGCCGCCCGGCCACCGGCTCCACCTGGAGCTGACCGCCGGGCGCACCCCCCGCTACCCGGCGCCGCAGCGGCGGGCCGAGCTCTCCTTCCGCGACGTGACGCTGCACCTCCCCCGCCCGAGAAAGGACGCCTTCGCATGACGGACGCAGGCGGTACGCCAGGTGTCACGACCGACACAGGCGAGAACACAAGGGGTGACACGATGGGCGCCGCCGACCGGCCGGACATCGCACAGGCCGGCAACGACCCGCTGGCGCTCCTGGCCGACGAGCGCACCGGCCTGATCCGCAGAATCGACCTCCTGGAGCCGGAGCCGTGGTGGCCCGACGGGCTCGCCATCTGCTCGGCCGAGGTGAGCTCGCCCTACCGGCTGCTGCCCTGGCCCGCCGACCGCGTTTCCACCGGCACCGCGTTCGGCGACCCAGGCCGGGCCAGGATGAGCGCCGTCGGCGAGGCGGTGGAACGCTACTGCGGCAACTTCGTCCCCGCCGGCCTGTTCCGCTCCTCCTACCGGCGGCTGCGCGAACCCGCCCTGGACCCGGCCCGGCTCGCCCTGTACCGCGACGCCCAGCACGCCGAGCCCGGCTTCCCGTTCACCCCGTTCACCGCGGACCTGGAGGTGCTGTGGACCCAGGGGACGGACCTGAGGGACGGCACGCCCGCCTGGCTGCCGGCCTCTCTCGTCTACGTCAACTACTTCACCCCGCCCCGCACCGGCGAGCCGCCGACCAACTACGCCATGCTCGCCGGCATCGCCGCCGGGTCCTCCGCGCGAGCCGCCCGCACGGCCGCGCTGGAGGAGGTCATCGAACGCGACGCCACGGTCGTGTGGTGGGCCGGCGAGCTGCCCGCCCGGCCCGTCACCGGCGCCGGCCATCCCGCGGCGCCGCTGCTGCCGGAGGCCGAACCCGGCTGGTACCGCGCCGCCGGTGCGGCCGGAAGCTGCCGCTACCGGGTCGTGGCCATCCCCACCGTCTTCGAGGTCGCGGTCCTGGGCGTGCTGCTCGACGACCCGCAGGCCGGCATCGCCGTCTTCGGCGTCGCCGCGCGTCCCGATCCCGCCGAGGCCGTGCGCAAGGCGCTGGCCGAGGCCGTCACCCTGCGCCGCTACGCGCTGGGCCTGATCGACCCGGAGGGGGAGATCTGGGCCGCCGCAGCGGCCGGCGTCATCGACGCCCGCATCTTCAAGCCCCACCGCGCCGACCGCCGCTACGCCGACGACTACCGAGGCGACTTTCGCGATGTCGTCGATCTGGGCTGCCACAGCCAGCTCTGGCTCGACCCCCGGATGCGCGCGCACCTGGCGCCGATCACCGCCTGCACCGACGCGATCGCCCTGGCCGACCTGCCGCACGTGGACGGCGATGTGCTCGACGGCTACCTCGAGCGGGTCGCCGCCCAGGGACTGGGCGCTTACGCGGCCGACCTGACCACCCCCGACATCGCGGCCGCCGGGCTGTCGGTCGCCCGGGTGATCGTGCCCGGCGCCTACTCCAACGCACCCGCCGCCTTCCCCTTCCTCGGCGGGCACCGCCTGCGCGAGGACCCCGCCCGGCTCGGCCTGCGAGCCGCCGACCGGGTCAACCTCGTCCCCCTGCCGCACACATGATCCCCGTCGACTCCCGAACCGGTCTCGTCACCGGCGTGCGCACCGCACTCCTGCGCGGTCGCCTGCACGTCGCCTTCGCCGACCTCGCCGCCACCGCCGGGTACGGCCTGCCGCTCGGCAACCCCACGGTCTGCGGCGCCTCCTGGCACGATCCCGCCGAGGCCCGCCGCCGCGCCCTGGGAGAGGCGGCCGAACGCCACTGCGGCCACCTCGTCCCCGGAGACCGGCTGGTGCGGGCCACCTGGCACGAACTGGCCCCTGGCGCCGTCGACCCGCAGACCCTGGCGCTGTACTCACCCGAACAGACCGCCCGCGACGGATTCCCCTTCACCGGGCTGGCGCGTACCGACCGCACCCACTGGGTGCGGGGTGGTCACTGTGACGGCGCGCCGGTCTGGGTGCCCGCCGCACTGGCCTGGCTCACCCCCTTCCGCGTGCGGTCCCGGCCCGTCGTCCTGCCGGTGTCGGCCGGGATCGCCGCGGGCCCCGACCTCGCCTCCGCGCGCTCCTCGGCGCTGGCGGAGGTCGTGGAGCGGCACGCGCTGGCCACCGCCTGGGCCTCAGGGCGCGCCTTCCCTGAACTGGCGGACGTGCGGCTGCCCCAGGTGCCCGGGGTGCGGCTGAGCGCGCACGCCGTACCGAACCTCCTGGACGCCCCGGTGGTGCTGTGCGTCGCCGAGGACACCGGAGAAGAATTCGGCGGGACGGCGGGGGTCGGCTGCGCGTTCGTTCCCGGAGCCGCCGACCCGCTGACCGCGGCCGCCTGGAAGGCCGCGGCCGAAGCCGTCCAGTCCCTGGACACCACCGCCCAGCTCGCCGCGGGCGACCTGTCCGAGTGGGAGCGCCCGCACGGCCCGCTCGCCCCCCACCGCCCCGACCGCGCCTTCGCCTCCTCCTACCGGCCCGACCTCGCCGACGTCACCGACGTCACCTGCCATCTGCAGCTCCTGGCCGACCCCTCCTTCTCCGCCCGCGTGCTGACCCGCCTGGCCCGCGGCGGGCTCACGACACCCGCGGAGCCCACCGTGATGGGCCGCTTCGACACGGACGCGGCGCTGACCGGCAGCGGCCTGCAGGCCGTCACGGTGGACCTCACCAGCCCTGACGTCGCCGTCTGCGGCCTGGCCGTCGCCCGCGTCGTCGTGCCCGGCCTGAGGGCCACGGCCCCGGCGGCCTTCCCCTTCCTGGGCGACGGCGCCGACCCCCTCCCCGGCCGCCCCGACCTGTCGCCGGTGCCCCATGCCTGAGCGCCCGTCCCGTCCCCCCGGACGACCTGCACCGTGAAGGGTTCGCCGCCGGCCGGGCCACGTCGGCCGGAGCCGAACCGCCCGGCGCGATCCTCGACGTACTCCGGCCGCGCGGCCGCCACGCCGACCGCCTGAAGAACCCGCACCAACCCGAAAGAGAGCACCTCCGATGAGACTCATCGCCCCTCGCGCGGCCCAGGCCCTGCTCGCCGGGGCCACCGTGCTCGCCGCCGCCGCGTGCGGCCAGACCGCCGGCCCCGCCACGGGCACCACCGCCGCCGCACAGGCCACCGCGCGGCCCTCGGCCACCCCGGTGGAGGTGAGCAACTGCGGCGCCACCTACCGCTTCGAGCGTCCGCCGCAGCGCATCGTCACCTCCAGCACGATCGCCACCGAGATCGTGCTGGCCCTGGGCGCCCGCGACCGGCTGGCCGGCACGGTCGCCCCGGGCGAGCTCCTGCCCGAGGTCGCCCCCGCCTTCGAAGGCGTGAACATCATCGCCAAGTCCGCCTTCCCACCCCCTTCCAAGGAGACGGTCTTCGCCGCCAATCCCGACTTCGTGGTCAGCGGTTACGGCGACGACTACGGCCCCAAGGCACTCGGTGATCGGGCACAGCTGCAAAAGGAGGGCGTCGACTCCTACCTGCTGTCGGGCAACTGCCCCGGCCGCAAGGCCACCGTCGAGGACACCTATACCGACATCCGCGAGCTGGGCCGCGTCCTGGGCGCCCAGGACGCGGCCGAGGACCTGGTGAGCAAGCTCACCGCCGAGGTGGAGGGCGTGAAACCGGTCTCCGGCACCCCCAAGGTGTTCGACTACGCGGGCGGCCTGGAGAAGCCGAGCACCGCCGGATCCAACGGCCTGATCGACGACCTCATCCGCCGAGCCGGCGGCGAGAACATCTTCCCCGAGGTGACCTCCTACGCGCAGATCTCCTGGGAGGAACTGGTCAAGCGCGACCCCGACGCCATCGTCGTCGAGGACCAGGCGTTCGAGCCGGCCGACAAGGCGATCGCGTTCTTGACCTCCTACGAGCCGATCAGGAACGTCACCGCGATCAAGGAGAGGCGATTCATCGTGATCCCGGTCAACGACACCCAGCCCGGCCTGCGCAACGGCCGGGCGCTGAAGACGCTCGTCGCCGGATTGGCCAAGTGACCTCTCCGGGGGCGGAGTCCCAGGCTCCGCCGGGGACGCCAGGGCCGCAGCGGCCACCGGGCTCCGCGGGACCCTCCGTCGCGGCTTCGAGACGGCGGGGCCCGGTGTCCGGCGCGCCGCGACGACCAGCGCCGGCCGGCCGCCTGACCTTCCTGGGCACGCTGGCCCTGCTGTCGGCATTGCTGGGTGTCTCGCTGGTCGCCGCCGTCGGTCTCGGGCCGGTCGCCATCGGTTCCGGCGACGTCGCCCGCATGCTCGGCCATCGGCTGCTGCCCTGGTTCGTGACCGAGGCGCCGGCCGGCCCCCAGGCGGTCATCGTGCTGGACATCCGCTTCCCCCGAGTCCTGCTCGGCGCCGTGGTCGGCGCGGGGCTGGCCCTCGTGGGCGCGGTGCTGCAGGCCGTACTGCGCAACCCGCTGGCCGACCCCTACATCATCGGAGCGAGCTCCGGGGCGTCCCTGGGCGCGGTGCTGGTGATGCTGGCGGGACTGTCACCGTTCGGGCCGCTGTCCCTGCCGCTGTCGGCCTTCGCCGGCGCCATGGCCGCCTTCACGCTGGTCCTGGCGCTGTCACGGCGCGGCGGACAGCTGGCACCGACCCGGCTCATCCTCGCCGGTGTCGCGGTCGCCGCGCTCACCGAGGCCGTCACCAGCTACATCGTGCTCACCACACCGGACAAGGAGGTGCGCTCGGCGCTGTTCTGGACCCTGGGCGGCCTGTCCGGCACCCAGTGGCGCGACGTGGGCGTGCCCGCGCTCATCGTCGCCGCGGCCACCGTCTGGGCCGCCACGCGGGCAAGCCTGCTCAACGCCCTCGTGCTCGGCGACGAAGGCGCCACCGGCCTGGGGGTGGAGGTCGACCGGCTGCGGCTGCGCCTGATCGTCATGTGCGCGCTGGTCATCGGCACGGTCGTCGCGGTGAGCGGCGGCATCGGCTTCGTCGCGCTCATGGTCCCGCACGCCGTACGGCTCGTGCTCGGCGGCGACAACCGCCGCCTGGTCCCGCTCGCCGCGCTGACGGGAGCGCTCCTGCTCGTCTGGGTCGACGTGGCGGCCCGCATGCTCAACCAGCCCGACGAGATCCCCATCGGGGTGATCACCGCCGTGCTCGGCTCGCCCTTCTTCCTCATGCTGCTCATCCGCGCCGATCGAAGGGCCCTGCGATGAACGTCGACATCCAGGACGTCTCCTGGCTGCACGTGCTGCACGACGTCAGTCTCACGGCCGGTTCCGCAAGGGTGACCGGGCTGATCGGTCCCAACGGCAGCGGCAAGTCCAGCCTGCTGCGGTGCGTCTACCGCCGGATCCGCCCGGACCGCGGCAGGGTCCTGATCGACGGCGCCGATGTGTGGCGGACCCCGCCACGCCAGATCGCCCAGCAGGTCGCCGTCGTCACCCAGGACACCCCCGCCGACCTCGACGACAGCGTCGAGCAGATCGTCGCCCTGGGCAGGATCCCCCACCTCGGAGCGCTGGGCCGGCTCTCGGCCGCCGAACGGGCGCTCATCGCCGAGACGATGGAGCGATGCGACGTCTCCGCGCTGGCGCACCGGCCGTTCGCGACCCTGTCGGGAGGCGAGCGCCAACGGGTCCACCTCGCCCGCGCACTGGTCCAGCAGCCCCGGCTACTGATCCTCGACGAGCCCACCAACCACCTGGACCCGCGCCACCAGGTCGACCTCCTGCGGCTGGTCCGCACGCTCGGCATCACCGTCCTGGTGACCCTGCACGACCTCCAACTCGCGGCCGCCGCCTGCGACCGCCTCGTCGTCCTCGACGGCGGACGCATCGTCGCCGACGGCCCGGTGACCGAAGTGATCACCACAGACCTCCTGCGCGCGGTCTACCGGGTCGAGGCCGAGGTAGGTCACGGACGTGACGGCCTACCCCGGGTCTTCCTGCCGCTGGACCGGCTCACCGAACCGATGCACCCGAGGTGACGGAAACCGGGGACCGGGCGCGCCGGCGGCTCACCCCCGAAGCAGGCCGGACAGGTCCCAAAAAGCCGACGGCCCCGACATCGGCCCGGCCTGAATTTACTTGGTAAAGGAATCCGGGCCGCACACCATGTGCGGCCCGGATTTCGTCATCTCCTGGCGAATCACGTCAAGGCGCGGAAAGAGGACTGGAAGATGAACGCCACGGCCGGGGCCGCGCTGCGCGCAGGCACGGGGACCGTGCTGCGAGATCCCAGCTGACCTGCGAGAACGAGGTATCGTGCAGGGGAGCCCGGTGCCTCTTGACGAGGGGGAAGACACGTGGCGACGCTCCTGTCGATCAATGTCGGCCTGCCCAGGGACGTCCCGTGGCACGGCACGACGGTGCACACCGGGGTGTGGAAGCGGTCCGTGGCCGGGCCGCGCACGGTGCGCCGGCTGAACATCGACGGGGACGGCCAGGGAGACCTTCGGGGGCACGGCGGCGAGCACCGCGCGGTGCTGGTCTACCAGATCGACTCCTACCGGCACTGGCAGGAGGAGTTCGGCCGCGACGACTTCGTCTACGGGCAGTTCGGGGAGAACCTCACGGTCGACGGGCTGCCCGACGACGAGGTGTGCGTCGGCGACCGCTACCGCGTCGGGGAGGCGGTGTTCGAGGTCACCCAGCCCCGGGTCACCTGCTACCGGGTAGGCCTGCGGATGAACGAGCCGCGGATGGCGGCCCTGCTGGTGTCCCACCGGCGTCCCGGGTTCTACTTCCGGGTGATCACCGAAGGGCGGGTGGAGGCGGGCGACGAGATCGTCAAGGTCGCCTCCGGACCGGAGGCGATGTCCGTCGCGGAGATCGACGCCCTGCTCTACCTGCCGGGGCACCCCCGCGACCGGCTGGAGCGGGCGCTGCGCATCCCCGCACTGAGCGAAGGCTGGCGGGCGTCCCTGCAGGCCCTGCTCGACCGGCCTGATGACAAGGGCACGAAGAAGGGATCGGCGGGGAACCCGGGGCTGACGCCCGCCGCGGCCGGGCCGCCGCCCGCCTGGCCGGGGTTCCGGCCGCTGCGGATCACCCGGATCGACGCCGAGAGCCGCAGCGTGTTCTCACTGACCCTGGAGGCCACCGGCGGGAAGCCGCTGCCGGCCGCCCTGCCGGGCCAGTTCCTCACCGTACGGCTGCGCCCCGAGGGCGGCGGTCCACCGGTCATCCGCAGTTACTCGCTGTCCGGCCCGCCCGACGCCGGTCGCTACCGGATCAGCGTCAAGCAGGAGCCCAGGGGTGTCGCCAGCACCTATCTCCGCACCCACCCGCGTGTCGGCGACCTTCTCGAAGTGGCGGCGCCGCGCGGCACGTTCACCCTGGAAGACGGCGACGCTCCGGTCCTGCTGCTCTCGGCGGGCATCGGCGCGACCCCCGTCCTCGCCATGCTGCACGCCCTCGCCGCCGCCCGCTCGACCCGCGAGGTGTGGTGGCTGTACGGCACGCGCGGCGGTACGGAACACCCGTTCGCCGCGGAGAGCGGCGGCCTTCGCGCGCTGCTTCCCAACGCGCACGAGCACGTCTGCTACAGCCGGCCCGCGCCCGGCGACCGCCAGGGAGCCGACTACGGCACGGCGGGACGGCTGTCGGTCGAACTGCTCGGCCGCCTCGGCGTCCCGCACGCCGCCGACGCCTATCTTTGCGGTCCTCCTGCCTTCATGCGCGACCTGCCGCCCGCCCTCGTCGCCTCCGAACTCGCCCCCGCGAGCGTCCACACGGAAGTCTTCGGCGCGGAGGCGGCGCTGACGCCGGGAGTGGCCCCGGTAGCCGCCCGCCCCCCGCACCCACCCGTCGGCGCGCCGGGAGCCGGGCCCGCCGTCACGTTCGCGCGCAGCGGCCTCACCGTCTCCTGGGACCCCGCCTACGAGAGCCTGCTCGAACTCGCGGAGGCGTGCGATGTGCCGACCCGCTGGTCGTGCCGTACCGGGGTCTGCCACACCTGCGAGAGCGGTCTGCTGTCCGGCGCGGTCGGCTACTCGCCGGAGCCGGTGGACGCCCCCGCCGACGGCAACGCGCTGATCTGCTGCTCGCAACCCCGCGAGGACCTCGTCCTCGACCTCTGACGCCCTGTCCCGCCGTCGGGCCGGACACGGAGGAACCCCTGTCCGGCCCGCCGCGCCGGGGAACTCGCGACAGTCGAGTACGCGAGCTCAGCTCATGCTCAATGGCCGGACCCGGCATGCGCTGGGCCTGGCGGCGCCGCGGCTCGTTGACCGGCCGCGTGATGGCCGGGTGTTCGTGACGAGGCGTCGGTCTCCGGGCGGCACTGGGCGGAGCCCGCTCGGCGCGGCGAACCGGCGGCGCGTCCGGTACGAGTGCCCGCCCGGCGGCGGTCTCACAGGCCTCCCGGCGTGCTCGCGTCGTGGACCAGCAGGGCGATCTGGACCCGGTTGTTGAGATCCAGCCGGGTCAGGATCCGTGACACGTGCGTCTTCACCGTCGGCAGCGCCAGATGCAGCTCCCGCGCGATCTCCGCGTTGGAGCGGCCGCGCCCGACCGCCAGGGCCACCTCCCGCTCCCGCTCGGCCAGCAGCGCCAGCCGGGCCCGGGCGGCGGCGGCCCGGTCCTCCTGCCCGGAGCCGTCCGTCACCTGCTCGATGAGGCGGCGGGTGACGGCGGGGGAGAGCACCGGATCTCCGGCGGCCACCGTCCGGACGGCCGTGACGATGTCCTGCGGCGGGGTGTCCTTGAGAAGGAAGCCGGCCGCGCCGGCGCGCAGCGCCCGCAGCACGTGCGCGTCGGTGTGGAAGGTGGTCAGGACCAGCACCTCCGGGGCACCGGGCCGGGCCCGGAGCCTCTCGGTGGCGGCCAGCCCGTCGACGCCCGGCATCCGGATGTCCATCAACACCAGATCGGGTCCGTACGCGGCGACCAGGGCGGGCACCTCCGCCCCGTCGGCGGCCTCCGCGACGATCTCGACGTCCGGGGCCCCGCCCAGCATCAGGCGCAGCCCGGCCCGCACGATCGCGTCGTCGTCGACCAGCAGGACGCGGATCACCTCGTCCCCCTCCTCGGCTCAGGCCCGCGGCGGACGCGGGTCATCTCGTCCCCTCCTCAGCCCCGGCCCGTGACGGGCGCGAGGTCCGTCGCCGGCCAGGGTAGTGAGGCGTGGACCCGGAAACCACCGTCGGCGGGACCGGCCGTCAGCTCACCGCCCGCCAGGCGGGCCCGTTCGGCCAGCCCGATCAGCCCCTGCCCGACGCCCCCGCCCTCGCTCGCGCCGGAGGCCGGAGCCGGTCCGGGCGGCGGCGCGTTACGGACCTCCACCGCCAGCCCGCCCGCCGGGCCCCCGGTCACCTCTACCGCGATCGCCGCGCCGGGCGCGTGCTTGCGTGCGTTGGTCAGCGCCTCCTGGACGATCCGGTACGCCGTACGCCCCACCACGGGCGGCGGCGCCGGTCCTTCCGGCGGCCCGGTCAGCTCGATCCGGCCGCCCGTCGCCCGGGCCTCCGCCACCAGCCGGGCCAGGTCCGCCAGTTCCGGCTGCGGGCGCTCACCCTCCTCAGGTCCGGCCCGCAGCACCCCGATCACCTCGCGCAGGTCGCGCAGGGCCAGGTGGGCGCTCTCCCGGATCACCCCGGCGGCCCGCGCGATCTCCTCCCCGGGCGCGCCCGGGTTGAACTCCAGCGCTCCCGCGTGCACGCTCAGCAGCGACAGCCGGTGACCGAGCACGTCGTGCATCTCGCGGGCGATCTCCTCCCGCGTCTCCCGCCGGACCCAGTCGGCGCGCGACTCCGCGTCCGCCTCCGCCAGTTCGGCACGCTCTCGCAGCGAGGCGATCAGCTGCTGCCGGGAGCGCCGGAACAGCCCCCACCCGACGGCCCCGGCGATCAGCGCGAAGTACGCCAGCGCCGAGTCCGCGCGGGCCTCGGGTATCTCCGCCACCTGCCACAGGAAGACGGGCAGCGGCGCGAAGGCCAGCGCCGCCACCCACGCCGTGACCCGCCACGGCCGGGTCGCGGCCACCGTGAACACCGCCACCATCGCCGGGCCGGTCAGGTGGTGCGCCTGGGTGCCCGCGAGCAGCAGCGTCACCGCCAGCGTCACCGGCCAGCGCCGCCGCAGGAGCACCGCCGCGCACCCCAGTCCGCCGGCCACCTGGTCGGCGTCCCGCCACACGGGATCGAGGTCCTCGGGGATCGGGACGGACTGCGAGCTGACGGCGGCGAAACAGGCGGCGAAGAGGAACAGCGCCAGGTCGGCGACCCAGTCGCGGCGGGTGCGGTGGATGCGGCGCATACTCAGAAAACCTACGCGCCCCCCGCCCGCGAACGGGCGTCCAGGCCGCGGCCGGATACTTAAGTACGACCCCCGGCCCGCCGGCGGCCGACCTTGGTCACCATCCGGCCGTCTTGAGCCCGATCCGGGGCCCGGAGCCACACGCCTACCGTCGGGCCATGACCTCCACCTCGAAGTCCCCCCTGGCGGCCTTGTCCGGCCTGATCTGCTTCGTCCTCGTCGTCGGCGGTGCGAGCGGCCTCCTGCACGAGTGGTTCGGCTGGATCCACTTCATGGGCTTCGTCCGTTTCCTCGTCCCCGGCGGCTACGAGATCTACAGCTACGTCGTCATGATCGTCCTCGGCCTCGCGGTGGGCGCGGCCGGCGACGCGGTCACCCGGCGAGGCCGCGGATGACCCACCGGGCGTCCACGAGCCGGCCCGCGGAACGGCGCGGCGGGTCATCCGGCGGGAACGGCCGCCCGGCCTCGGCGGTCCCGCAGCGCCCGCGCCCGCTACCCGGACACCCCCTCGGCGGCCGGCTCCGCCCGCCGGGTTCGCAGGGCCCAGCGCACGGCCGGTCCCGTGGCGAGGCCGGACAGCAGGAACAGGCCGCCGAGCACCAGCCAGCCCGGGGTCCCCCAGGTGAGGATCAGCGTCGTGAGCAGCAACGGGCCGAGCATCCTGGCGACCGCCGCGCCGGACCCGAAGAAGCCCTGGTACTGCCCCTGCCTGTCGGCCGGGGCGAGATCGAACCCGATCTCCCAGGCGCCGGAGGCGTGCGCCATCTCGCCGAACACCTGCAGGCAGGCCGCGAGGAGCAGGACGAGCGCGGCGGCCCACGCCGAGGACCAGGCCGACGACGCCGACGACAGGGCGAACACCGCGCACGCGGCGAGCAGCACCGCGCCCGCCCGCCGTACGGACCTGGAGGCGCTCTCCAGGTCCGTGACCCGCCGGGCCACCCGCACCTGGAACAGCACGACGCCCAGGGTGTTGAGGATCAGCAGGGCGGAGACCGTCCAGCTCGGGGCCTCGGTCCGCTGGACGATCCACAGGGGGATGACCAGGCTGAGCAGCGGCATGTTCAGCAGCGTGACCATGTTGAGCAAGGAGAGCAGGGCGTACGGCCTGTCCCTGAGCACCGCTAGCGCCGGTTCGCCCGCCGGTGCGGCCGCCGCGGGCGGCACAGGGGGGAGGCGGAGCAGGATCAGGGCGGAGAGCAGGAAGCTCAGCGCGTCCATCCCGAGAACCGTCAGGTAGGCCGCCCGGGTGTCGAGGTGCAGTGCCGCCCCGCCGAGCGCGGCGCCGACCGCCAGACCGGCGTTGACCGTCGCCTGCAGGTGGGCCCGGACCCGCGTCCGCCGCGTCCTGTCCACCAGACCGGCGAGCAGCGCCTGCCTGGCCGCGGCGAGACCGCACTGCGAGATCGCGTACAGGCAGGCGGCCACCACGAATACGGGGAAGGAACGGACGAACAGGAACGAGCCGACCGCGGCGGCCGTGGCGACGGCCAGCAGGACCGCCGTGCCGCGAGGTCCCCGGCGGTCGGCGAGGTGGCCGAGCGGGACGCCCGCCACGAAGCCGACGGCCCAGCCGAACGTCAGCGCGAAGCCGACCTGGGTCGGCGAGAGCCCCACGATCCGGATGAAGTAGAGCGCCGAGCACACGTAGTACGCGCCGTCCCCGATGGAATTGGTCAGTTGCGCGAGGGCGAGGACCCGGGGCGGCCCGGACGAGGGCATGATCCGGTTGAGCATGGTGCTCCTTCATCGGCTGTTCGGTCGTCACGGGCTTGGCGGGCCTCGCCGCGAGCCGTGCAGAGGGCAACTTTAGGGAGCCCATTGGTCCCATGTAAGATCCAATATGAGGAGAGTCCACTGGGCCAATACGAGGGGACGCAATGGACTTCCACGTGAGCCTCACCGGTCGCGGCGACCTGTCCGCCCGCATCTACCGGCAGCTCCTGGACGCCGTCCTCGACGGCCGCCTGCGCCCGGGGGAGCGTCTGCCCCCCACCCGCGAGCTGGCGCGGCGGCTTGACGTGTCGCGCAACACCGCGGCCGTCGCCTACGAGCGGCTCATCGCCGAGGGCGTTCTCGTCGGCAGGGTCGGGGCGGGCACCTTCGTGTGCGCCGAGCCCCTCGCCCGCACCCGTCCCAGGAACGCGCCCGCGGGCGGCGGCGTGCGTCCCCGCCGCCTCTGGCGCTCCCCGGCCGCCCCGCAGGCCGAACCGGAGGGGGAGGCGGTCTACGACTTCAGGGTGGGGCTCCCCGACGCGGAGCTGTTCCCGCTCGAAACGTGGCGCAGGCTCGTCGCCCGCGAGCTGCGCCCGGCGCTGGTGCGCTCCGCCGGCTACGGCGACCCCGCCGGGTACGCGGACCTGCGGGAGGCCGTCGCCCGCCACGTCGGTGTCTCCCGCTCGGTGCGGGCGAGCGCCGATGACGTGCTCGTCACGCAGGGAGCCCAGCAGGCGCTCGACCTGATCGGCCGCGTCATGATCGAGCCGGGCTGCCGGGTGGCCGTCGAGGAGCCGGGCTACCCTCCGGCCAGGCTGCTGTTCCGGTCCCTGGGCGCGCGGGTCGTCGGCGTCCCCGTCGACGGGGAGGGCCTGGACGTGGCCGCCCTCCCCGACTCCGCCCGCCTCGTCTACGTCACGCCGTCACACCAGTTCCCGCTGGGTACGCCGATGTCGCTCGGCCGCCGCGCCGCGCTGCTCGAATGGGCCGGGCGGCGCGGCGCCGTGGTGATCGAGGACGACTACGACAGCGAGTTCCGCTTCGAGGACCGCCCGCTCGAACCGCTCCAGAGCCTCGACCGCAGCGGTCACGTCATCTACGTCGGCTCCTTCTCCAAAACGATGCTGCCGATGCTGCGTCTGGGCTTCCTGATCGCCCCCGCCTCGCTCCAACCCGCCCTCCGCGCCGCCAAGCGGCTCACCGACTGGAGCGGCGAGCTTCCCGCCCAGGCGGCGCTGGCCTGCTTCATCGACGAGGGCCTCCTCGGGCGGCACGTCCGCAGGGCGACGCGCGAGTACGCGGCCCGCCACGAGCGGATCCTCACCATCCTCCGGCGTGACTTCCACGACTGGCTGGAGCCGGTTCCCTCCGCCGCGGGCCTGCATCTCTGCGCCCACCTGAAGCCGGGCGCCGGGGTCGACACGGCCCTTGTGGCGGCGTACGCGTGGGAGGCGGGCGTCGCGCTGCAGGACCTCGCCGCCTACTACGGCGAGGCCCCCGCGCGGGCGGGACTGGTGCTCGGGTACGGCGCGATCCCCCTGGAGAGGATCGAACCGGGCCTGGGGCGCCTCGCGGAGAGCTTCCGCGAGGCGGGGAGCCTCCGCGTCGGAGCGCGATGCCGACCGGTGCCCTGACGGTGCCCCACCGGTTTTCCCTCGCCGTCCTCCCGCCGCCCCCTGGCCACCGTCGGCCGCCGTGCGGGGGACCGTCCTCGGGCCGGTTCACAGCCGGTCCGGCCGGTTCGCCGTGGGGTGCGCACGAGCCATGGGGCGCGCACGACCGGAGGGGGTAGGGGAGGCCCTCCCGCAAGAGCGGTGCAGGCGTCACTGCTCTTCCCCCCTCCACCGGACAGAGTCGGAGGCGTCATTCGTCCCCCGATCCCTAAGGCGAACCCATGCCTCGGAAGAACTCCCGCCGGCTGCTCGCGACCGCGGTCGCCGGCGCGCTGGTCCTGGCCGGTCATGGCGGTGACCGTGATGCGGCTGGCAGAGCGGAAGAGGATCGACCTGGACGCGCCCGTCGACCGTTACCTGCCCGGCACCGTACGCGGGAAGGGCGCGGGCGCGGCGACGGACGGGCGGAGGATCACGGTGCGCGACCTCCTCCGGCAGACCAGCGGGCTGCCCGAATACGCCGACGTGGCCGACTGGTCCAAGATCCCCCAGGACTACCTCGGGCTCGCGCTCGCCCGGAAGCCGACGCCTCTCGGCCGGTTCGCCTACTCCAACACCAACTACCTGGTCGCCGGCATGATCGTGCGTGCCGTGACCGGCCGCGACTTCCGCGAGGTCAGCCACGATCTGGTGATCGAACCGCTGGGCATGCGGAACACCTACTGGCCGGCCCGCGGCGAGACGGGCATCCGCGGGGCGCACGCGCACACCTACGGTGTGCAGCCCGCGAATCCCGGAACCGGGATCGTCGACCTCACGAGGTTGCCCGGCTACGAGTTCGGCGCCGGCGGCGGCCTGGTCTCCACACCCGGCGATCTCGACCGGTTCTGGCGAGGGGTGTTCGACGGCAAGGTGCTGTCACGCGAGACGCTGCGGACGATGGTCGGCGCTCCCGTGCCCGTCGGGGAGGCGGGCTGGCCCGCGGACGCCCGGTACGGTCTCGGCATCGCCCGCGCCCGGCTGAGCTGTGGTCCGGCCTGGTTCCACGGCGGTGACGTGCCCGGCGTGTCCGTCATCAGCGGGCGCGACCGGGCGGGACGCCAGGCGACCGTCTACACCACGGGCCAGGCCGGTACGGCAGGGCGGCGCGAGCACCTGATCGCAGCCTTCGAGACCGCCCTGTGCGGCCGAGCACGGTGAGGTCCCCGGCGCCCCGCCGGTCTCCAGCGGTCACCGGACCGGGGGCGCCACCCGCCGGGCACCGGATCCCGGTTCCCGGTCCGGGCCCGCCTCGGCCAGGAAGCGCCTGATGAGGGCGTGCGCGCCCATGCCCGCGCCCATGCCCGCAGGCACCCCGGCGAGCACGCCCGAGCCCATCCCCACGAGCACGCCGACGGCGATCCCGGTGACCAGCCACGCGATCACGCCCGCGACCAGGTACACGGCCGGGCGGGTGGTCACCGGGTACCCGCGGTGTGGAGGTCCCGTCCCTCGGGGCGGGGAGGGAATCGCGCCCACGGCTACGCCTCGTCCGCCGTGCCGAGGCGCTCCTCCAGCCGTTCGAGCCTGAGCAGGACGGGGCGCAGCTCCTCGCGCACGGCCGCCGACAGGGTGCTCGCCGCGTCGGCGGGCAGGGCCGGGGAAGGGGCGGCGGGCCGGGTCTGCGCGCGCAGGTGGACGTATCCGGCGAGCGCGGCCGAGACCGCGTGGCGGGTCAGCCGGTGCTCGGCGCCCAGCTCCCGCAGGATGCGCCCGGCCGCCCCGTCCGGTTCGGCGACCAGTCCGAGGAGCAGGTGCTCGCAGCCGACGTAGTTGTGACCGAGCGAGGTGGCCTCGGTGACGGTCATCTCCAGGGCCGCCGCCGCGGGCGCCCCGAAGGCGAGCTCCGCCTCGTCGGCGCCGGTCGCGGCCGGGGTGTCGAGGCTGAGCCGGTCCAGGCGCCGCCGCACCTCCTCGGGGTCGATCTCCAGGGCGCCGAGAACCTGGATCGCCAGGTTGCCTCCCTCGGCGAGCATGCCGCCCAGCAGGTGCTCGGTGCCGACCTCGGCCGCACCCAGGGCGCGCGCCTGCTCCACCGACAGCCTGACCACGTCCCGGGCCCGCGGGGTGAAGTGGGTGAGGCGCGCGGTCAGGTCGTCGAGGTCGGGGGCGCCGAGCGCCGTCTCGCGGATGGCCGTCACCCGCCGTACGGCCTGCTCCAGAGCCCGCTGGCACACGGCGGAGACCGGCACGCCCGCCTTCTTCACCGCTTCTGCCAGCTCGTCGGGCAGATAGACATTGATCTTCGGCATTTCATCTCCCCTATGGGGTTACAGGAGGGTTATAACCCATTGATAACCCCAAAGAAGGCGCTTGTCCAGTGCCTGCCCGGGTTTCCCGGGCCCGCCGAGGGCCGGCTAGCGCGTCGCGCCGGTGAGGAACCGGGTGATACCGGGAGAGAGGGCCGCGCCTCTCGTGGAGAGCCACGCCAGGCGGTTGCGGCTGGTGAAGGTGGCGAGCCTGCGGGCCTCCAGCCGCGTGAGGTCGCCGGGACCGGCCAGCACGGGTGTCAGGGCGATCCGGTTCCAGGCGGCGCTCTCGCCCAGGGAACGGGCGATCTGAGGGTGCGCGGCGCGGACGGCCGAGGCGATCGGGCGCAGGCGGTTCCCCGCGCCCGAGGCGGTGTCGACGGGCGCCAGGAGGTTGACGGCGGTGATCTCGGCGCCCGCCGCCCGGGTGGTCCGGAGCATCTCCTGGTCGGCGGGGGACAGGCCGGCCCCGGTGACCGGAAGGGTGAAGCTCACCGTGAGGGAACGGCCCTCGCCGGCCGCCTCGCGCTGCAGGGCCGCGATCGCCCTGGCCCGCCGCAGCACGGTGGCGCCGCCCGCCGGGCCGTGGACCTCGAAGTCGATGTACGTGGCCTCGAAGGTGCCGATCGCCCGGCGGTAGGCGGCGGTGAGCCTGGCGAGGTCGAAGCAGGCTGCGGCGAGCTCGCGCCCCGCCGGGCCGCCGAAGGCGAGGCCCGCGTTCCCGCCCGCGGCGCGCAGGGGGGCGAGCCGGTTGGCGACCGGGTTGCCCCCCTGCGCCTGGAGCCCGCCCCACTTGGGGACGCAGCCCTTCTGCCCTGCGGTGAGGTGACCCAGCGTGAACCAGCGCACGTGGCTCCTCCTGGCCTCCCTGGAAAGGTTGAAGCGCGGCTCGCGGACCGCGTCCACGAACGCCACGAAGCCCGAAGGGCGGGTGACGGCCGGTGGGGGCGAGGGCTCGGCCGCGGACCCCGAGGCCGTTCCCGAGGGCGTCGCCCCGGACCCGGCCCGCCCCTCGAGGGGGGCCCACTCGCCCTGCGCCCTGGAGGGCAGCAGCCAGATCGCGGCCCCGGTGCCCGCGGCGAGCGCGATCGAGGCGAGCACCACGAGGGGCCGGGGCGGGGTGCCGGGCTCGCGGACCCGGCGGGTGTGGGGGCGGTCGGTCGCCACAGGCATGTGATCCCCTCCTCGACGGCCAAGGGGTGATCGCTGTGAGTGGTCGATCCGCTACCCGTTGCGTCAGAGGCCAGAACGTTAGCAAGCGTTCCCGCCGCGGCGCGGGCTTTCTGCGGATGCCGTCCGGAGTGCCCGGATAATGGTTCTCATGAAGTTGAGGATCTTCACTGAACCGCAGCAGGGTGCCACCTACGACGAACTGCTGACGGTCGCGCTGGCCGCGGAGCGGCTGGGGTTCGACGCCTTCTTCCGTTCCGACCACTACATGCGGCTCGGACCCGGCGACCCGGGACCCGGCTCCACCGACGCCTGGACGACCCTGGCCGGCCTCGCCAGGGACACCTCCACGATCCGTCTCGGCACCCTGGTCACGCCGGTCACCTTCCGGCTGCCGGGCCCGCTGGCGATCAGCGTGGCCCAGGTCGACCAGATGAGCGGCGGGCGGGTGGAGCTGGGCCTGGGCACCGGCTGGTACGACGCCGAGCACACCGCGTACGGCATCCCGTTCCCGCCGGTCGGTGAGCGGTTCGGCCGGTTCGAGGAGCAGCTGGAG
Organism: Streptosporangium sp. LJ11; assembly: GCF_051918945.1. Classification (NCBI taxonomy): domain Bacteria; kingdom Bacillati; phylum Actinomycetota; class Actinomycetes; order Streptosporangiales; family Streptosporangiaceae; genus Streptosporangium; species Streptosporangium sp. LJ11. The sequence continues at coordinate 205,752 of NZ_JBPXMB010000012.1, read as the reverse complement.
ATACTGGTCGGGCTCTGGACCACGCCCAAGGGTGAGACGTTCTCCTTCGAAGGGGCCCACTACCGGCTGGCCGACTCGCTCGCGCTGCCGAAGCCCGCGCAGAGCCCGAAACCGCCGATCATCATCGGCGGCACCGGCGCCACGCGCACCCCGCGCCTGGTCGCCCGGTTCGCCGACGAGTACAACGTGCCGTTCCGCACCCTGGAGGACACCTCGCAGGCCTTCGACCGGGTCAGAAAGGCGTGCGAGGCGGAGGGCAGGGAACAGGTCGTGTTCTCCGTCGCGCAGACCGTCTGCGTCGGTTCCGACGACGCGGAGATCGCGCGGCGGGCCGAGGCGACCGGGCAGGACCTCGCCGCGCTGCGTGCGACGGGCCTGGCGGGCACCCCCGCCGAGGTGGCCGAGAAGATCGGCCGGTTCGCCGAGCTGGGCGCCGAGCGGATCTATCTGCAGGTGCTGGACCTGGACGACCTCGACCAGCTGGAACTCATCTCGGACGAGATCCTGTCCCACGTGTAGGCCGCGGGCCCGCGCGTCACCGCGTACGGGCGGGCCGTTCACGGACCGGCTCGCCCCCGGCCTCCCGGCCCCCGCCCCCGCCCCTCGACCCGGCCCTCGCCCTCGGCCGTGAGCCGCCCCCGCGGGCGCGCTCCCGGTCCTGGCCCGGGACCGCGCCCTCGGAGCTCCCCGCTGGGAACGGATCATGACATGTCGCCCAACCGGCGGCGTGTCGTGTGGATCCGGAACCATCGGTCGATGGCCGGGTCATGGGGGTTCGGGGCGTTAACCGATGGCCGTCCCGGCGGGGGTGCGGCACACTGAACCGGGTGTTGCTGACGATCTCCACCACCGTGAGTCCCGCCACGGACCTCGGATTCCTGCTGCACAAGCACCCCGACCGGGTCCAGGAGTTCGGGCAGTCGTACGGCGTGGCACGTGTCCTCTACCCCGAGGCGAGCGAGGAGCGCTGCACGGCCGCGCTGATGCTCGACGTCGACCCGGTCCGCCTGGTGCGCTCGCGCGACCGGTCCACGCCCGACTACACGCTGGGCCAGTACGTCAACGACCGGCCCTACGCCGCGTCGTCGCTGCTGGCCGTGGCGCTGGCCGACGTGTTCCGCACGGCGCGCACCGGGCGCTGTGACAGCCGTCCCGAGCTGGCCGCGGGGCCGATACCGCTGGAGATCACCCTGCCCGTGCTGCCGTGCAAGGGCGGTCCCGAGCTCGCGCGCCGGCTGTTCGAACCGCTGGGCTGGCGGGTCGAGGCGACCGCCCTGCCGCTGGACGAGGAGTTCCCCGAGTGGGGCGACTCCCGTTACGTGCGGCTGGTGCTGCGCGGGGAGGTCCGCCTGGCCGACGCGCTCAACCAGCTCTACGTGCTGCTTCCCGTGCTCGACGACGCCAAGCACTACTGGGTGGCCCCCGACGAGGTGGACAAGCTGATCAGGGCGGGCGAGTCGTGGCTGGCCGCCCACCCCGCCCGGGGTCTGATCACTCACCGCTACCTCGGCCGTCGCCGGGCCCTCACCCGTACCGCCTTCGCCCGCCTCGCCGAGATCGGCGACGACGTGGAGGAGGACCTCGAGACCCCTGTCGAGGAGGACCCCTCGGCCGACCCCGCCGCGGAGGGTTCCGCCGGGGAGGAGCCGGGGGAGGGGCCGGGAGCCGCCGCCGTCGGCGGGACCGGCGCGCCGGACGGGGACCTTCCGGCCGGTGAGATCCCTTCCGAGGGGGAGTCGCGGACCGGGCCCGGGGGCGCCGCCAGGCGGCCGTTGAACATCCTTCGCCTGGAGGCCGTGCTCGCCACGCTGGAGGGACTGGGAGTGGGCACCGTCATCGACCTCGGGTGCGGTTCCGGCCGTCTGGTCGCGGCGCTGCTCGACCGGCCCCGGTTCACCAGGGTGGCGGGAGCGGACGTTTCCTCCCGGGCGCTGGCGCTCGCGGCCAGGCGGCTGAGGCTCGACCGGATGCCGGAACGCCGGCGGGAGCGGCTGGAGTTGTTCCAGGGCGCGCTGACCTACACCGACGTCCGGTTCGCCGGGTATGACGCCGCGGTGCTGATGGAGGTCGTCGAGCACGTCGATCCGCCGCGCCTGGACGCGCTGGAGCGGGTGGTCTTCGGAACCGCCCGGCCGGGGTACGTGATCGTCACGACCCCCAACGTCGAGCACAACGTCCGCTACGAATCCCTGAGCGGTGCGCGCCACCCCGACCACCGCTTCGAGTGGACCCGCGCCGAGTTCCGCGCGTGGGCGGCGAAGGTGTGCGGCGAGTACGGCTACCGCGCCGAGTTCCTGCCGGTCGGCGACGACGACCCCGAGGTCGGCCCGCCCACCCAGATGGCCCTGTTCGGCCTCGCGGGCGTGAAGGACCCCGCGGGCGTGAAGGGCCTTGCGGGCGTGAAGGACCTTGCGGGCGCGTCAGGCGGTCCCGGGAGTACCGAAGACGGTCCCGGAAGTACGGAGACGCCCATGGGCGCGGGAGACGCGGGAGGTGGAGATGACTGAGATCGCCGTACCGGAGATGTCGCTCGTCGTGCTCGTGGGGGTGTCCGGCAGCGGCAAGTCGACCTTCGCCGCCAGGCACTTCGCGCCGACCCAGGTGATCTCCTCCGACTTCTGCCGGGGGCTGGTCGCCGACGACGAGAACGACCAGGCCGCCACCCCCGACGCCTTCGACGTGCTCCACTACATCGTCGGCACCCGCCTGAGGCGCGGGCTGCTGACGGTCGTGGACGCCACGAACGTGCAGTGGGAGGCGCGCAAGCAGCTGGTCACCCTCGCGAAGGCGCACAACGTGCTGGTCGACGCGATCGTCCTGGACGTACCGGAGGAGCTGGCGATCGCGCGCAACGAGTCCAGGCCCGACCGGGACTTCGGGGCGCGCGTGGTCGTCAGGCAGCGCAAGGAGCTGCGCCGTTCCATGAGCAGGATCTCCCGTGACGGCTTCCGCCGGGTCCACGTGCTGCGCGGGGCCGAGGAGATCGAGGCCGCGACGGTCGTCACCGAGAGGGCGTGGACCGACAGGCGCGAGCTGACCGGCCCGTTCGACATCGTGGGCGACGTGCACGGCTGCCGCGCCGAGCTGGAGACGCTGCTGCGCGACCTCGGCTGGGAGGTCGACCCCGGCGGCGCGGGGGCGGTCCACCCCGAGAGCAGGACGGCGGTGTTCGTCGGCGACCTGGTGGACCGGGGGCCCGACTCGCCGGGCGTGCTCCGGCTGGTCATGGGCATGGTCGCGGCCGGGACCGCGCTGTGCGTGTCGGGCAACCACGAGCAGAAGCTGGCCCGCGCGCTCAACGGCCGCAAGGTCCGGGTGGCCCACGGCCTCCAGGAGTCCCTGGACCAGCTGGCCGCCGAGCCGGAGGAGTTCAGGCGGGAGGCGCTGGCCTTCATGGACGGCCTGATCAGCCACTACCAGCTCGACGGGGGCAAACTCGTCGTCGCCCACGCCGGGCTCAAGGAGGAGTACCACGGCCGCGCCTCCGGCAGGGTCCGCTCCTTCGCGCTGTACGGCGACACCACCGGCGAGACCGACGAGTACGGTCTGCCGGTGCGCTACCCCTGGGCGCACGAGTACCGGGGCCGGGCCATGGTCGTCTACGGCCACACCCCGGTCCCCGAGACCGAGTGGATCAACAACACGATCTGCCTGGACACCGGGGTGGTCTTCGGCGGGCGCCTCACCGCGCTGCGCTACCCGGAGCGGGAGATCGTCTCGGTGCCCGCCGAGCGCGTCTGGTACGAGTCGGTCAAGCCGCTGACCGCCCCCGGTCACCGCGCTCCCGGCATGCTCTCCGTCGACGACGTGCGGGGCACCCGCCACATCGAGGTGCGCCACGGCGGCGGCCGCATCAAGGTCCGCGAGGAGAACTCGGCAGCCGCCCTGGAGATCATGAGCCGGTTCGCGGTGGACCCGCGCTGGCTGGTCTACCTCCCGCCGACGATGGCGCCTCCGGAGACCTCCCGTCTCGACGGCTACCTGGAGCACCCGGCCGAGGCGTTCGCCGAGTTCGCGGCGGCCGGGGTGACCCGGGTGGTGTGCGAGGAGAAGCACATGGGCTCGCGGGCGGTGGCCGTGCTGGCCGCCGACCCGGAGGTGGCGGCGGCTCGGTTCGGGGTCACCGACGGCAGCGCGGGGGCGGTCTACACCCGTACCGGAAGGTCGTTCTTCGCCGACACCACCGAGCTGGTCGACAGGCTCAGGCGGGTGTGCGCGCCGCTGATGGAGGAGCTGGGGTCGGGCTGGATCGCCCTCGACTGCGAGCTGCTGCCCTGGTCGGCCAAGGCCGAGGGGCTGATCCGCGGCCAGTACGCGTCGGTGGGCGCCGCGGCACGCACGGTGCTGCCCGAGGCGATCACCGTGCTGGAGGCGGCGGCCGGGCGCGGTTTGGATGTGGGCGATCTGTTGGACCGCACCCGACGCCGCTCCACCAACGCTGCCCGTTTCAGGCAGGCATATGCACGTTACTGCTGGCCTGTCTCCGGACTCGAGGGTCTTCGGCTGGCACCGTTCCAGATCCTCGCCTGCGAGGGCAGGGCGACCGCGATCCAGGAGCCGCACTCCTGGCACCTGGATCTGCTGTCGCGGCTCGACGACCCGCTGATCGCGCCCACCCGGCACGTGTTCGCCGATCCGGCCTCGCCGGAGTCCACGGAGGCGGCCACGGCCTGGTGGTCGGCGCTGACCGCCGAGGGCGGCGAGGGCATGGTCGTCAAGCCGCTGGACCCGCCGGACGGGCGGAGCCGGGTGCAGCCCGGGGTCAAGGTGCGCGGACGGGAGTACCTGCGGATCATCTACGGGCCCGACTACACCGAGAGCCTGGACGTGCTGCGCCGCCGGTTCCTGGGCCGCAAGCGATCGCTCGCCCTGCGCGAGCACGCGCTGGGTCTCGAGGCGCTCTCCCGGCTGGCCGAGGGGGAGCCGCTGTGGAGGGTGCACGAGGCGGTCTTCGCCGTCCTGGCCCTGGAGTCCGAGCCGGTCGATCCCCGGCTGTAGTCCCCGCCGGTGGCCGGTGCATCCGCCCGTCCCGAAAGTCCGGAAGCCATGTCTCAAATCTCCTTCTGGGGGAAAGAACCCTCATGGCCAGCACTGCTCCCACGGGCACCTCCGGCGAGAACATCGGGCACGTCGTCTTCATCACCGCCGCGGCGGCGATCGGCGGCTTTCTCTTCGGGTACGACAGCGCCGTCATCAACGGCGCCGTCACCGGGATCGAGAAGAACTTCGACGTCGGCCCGGTCCAGACCGGCTTCGTCGTGGCGATCGCGCTGCTGGGCTCGGCGCTGGGCGCCTGGATCGCCGGAGGGCTGGCCGACCGCTGGGGACGCACCAGGGCGATGCAGGTGGCCGCGATCCTGTTCGCGGTCAGTTCCGTCGGCCAGGCCCTGCCCTTCGCGCTCTGGGACCTGGCCCTGTGGCGGGTGCTCGCCGGTGTGGGCATCGGCATGGCCTCGGTGATCGGCCCCGCCTACATCGCGGAGGTCGCACCGCCCGCCTACCGGGGGCGGCTGGGGTCCTTCCAGCAGCTCGCGATCGTGCTGGGCATCGCGGTCTCCCAGCTGGTCAACTACGCGATCGCGGAGCGGGCCGGGGGGGACGTCAACAACGAGCTGCTCGGGCTGCAGGCCTGGCAGTGGATGCTCGGCGCCTGCCTGATCCCCGCCCTGCTCTATCTGGTCTTCGCGACGATCATCCCCGAGTCGCCGCGCTTCCTCATCGCGGTCGGGAAGACGGACGCGGCGCGCAAGGTGCTGTCGGAGGTCGAGGGCGAGGGAACCGATCTGGACGCCCGGCTGGCGGAGATCGAGACCTCGCTGCGCAGCGAGCGCCGGCCCCGCCTGCGCGACCTGCGCGGTTCCCGGTTCGGGCTGATGCCGATCGTCTGGATCGGCATCCTGCTCTCCGTCTTCCAGCAGTTCGTCGGCATCAACGTGATCTTCTACTACTCGGCGTCGCTGTGGCAGTCGGTCGGCATCAACCAGTCGGACTCGCTGCTCATCAGTTTCTCCACCTCGATCATCAACATCGTCGGCACGTTCATCGCCATCGCGCTGGTCGACAGGATCGGCCGCAGGCCGCTGCTGCTGATCGGCTCCGCGGGCATGACGGCCGCGCTGGCCGTGGCCGCGTGGGCCTTCAGCGCGGGTGTCCCCAGTGGCGAGGCGGTCAAGCTGCCCGAGGCCCAGGGCACGGTCGCCCTGATCGCCGCGCACGTCTTCGTGCTGTTCTTCGCGCTGTCGTGGGGTGTGATCGTCTGGGTGCTGCTGGGGGAGATGTTCCCCAACCGCGTCAGGGCCGCCGCGCTCTCGGTGGCCGCCGCCGCGCAGTGGGTGGCCAACTGGCTGATCACCGTCTCGTTCCCGTCGCTGAGCGAGTGGAACCTGGCCGGGGCCTACGTGGGGTACGCCGCCTTCGCCGCGCTCTCCTTCGTCTTCGTGCTGTTCAAGGTACGGGAGACCAAGGGGCGAAAGCTCGAGGAGATGGGCTAGGTTCGTCCCGTGCCGTCCAAGAGACAGGAAAGTGCCCCGCTCGCGAGGCGGGCGACCTCCGGAGCGCGGCTCCCGGCGCGGCCGAGCCGCGCCGAGCTCGAGGCGGCCGGGGAGAGGACGATCGAGGACGTGCTCGGGCCCTCGCTGGACGTGCTGTTCTGCGGGATCAACCCCGGCCTGTACTCCGCGGCCACCGGCCATCACTTCGCCCGCCCCGGCAACCGCTTCTGGCCCGCGCTGCACCGCTCGGGCTTCACCCCCCGGTTGCTCTCGCCCGCCGAGCAGGACCTGCTTCCCTCGTACGGGCTGGGCATCACCAACGTGGTGCGACGGCCCACCGCGCAGGCGGCGGAACTGTCCGCCGAGGAGTTCCGCGCGGGCGGGGAGCGCCTGGCGGGGCTGGTCGCCGAGATCCGCCCGAGGGTGCTGGCGGTGGCGGGGGTGACCGCCTACCGGCAGGCGTTCGGCGTGCCCAAGGCCGTGATCGGGCCGCAGGAGAGCGAGATCGGCGGCGCGGCGGTGTGGGTGCTGCCCAACCCGAGCGGCCTGAACGCGCACTGGACGCTGGACGGGATCGCGGGAGAGATGCGCAGGCTCCGGGAGTCTCTCGCCTGACCGGCCGGTGCGGGCGCCCCCGCGAGCCGGTACGGGCTTCGGGCGAGCACGCCGCGCCCGCTCGCCCGAAGCCCTCAAAGGCCGGTGGAGGCCGGTCGGAAGCGGTTCAGAGGCGGGTCAGGACGCCGGACGGGGGCCGACCCCGCGGGAGCGCGTCCTGGAGCGCCCCCGCCCGCGGTGGAGCATGCCCAGCACCGCCATCACCAGCCAGGCGAGGAAGACGAACTTGAGCACCCCGAACCCGCCGATCAACACCCCGGCCACCATCACCGGGATGATCAGGGGGAAGAACGGCGGCCCGCCGCGGTGACCCCTGGGGCGGCGGCCCCCGGGACGGTGGTGGCCCCAGGGGTGGGCGTGCGCGCGGTGCCGGTGGCCCGGCCCCCACGGTCCGCCCGGCCCCCACGGTCCCCTCCCCGGACCCCAGGGGGCCCCCGCGCCCCAGGGACCCCAGGTGTCCTCGGACTCCTCCGGCCGGGAGCCGCTCGGGCCGGGCAGGTCCGCGCTCACCCGGGCCAGCTCGCCGCCGGTCCGCGCGGACAGGGTCAGTTCGAGGCGCTCGTCGAGCTCCTCGCGGGTCAGGCGGCCCTGCACGTAGTGCTCGCGCAGGGACTCCATCGCCGCGTCACGCTCGGCGTCTCCGATACGGAGGTCGTCTCGGGGGGTCATGGTCGGGTCACTCCTCGCCGGTGTCGCCGTCGGCCAAGATCTGGTAGAGCTTGCGGCGCGTCTCGACCAGGGTCTGCTTGGCCTGCCGGATCTGCGCGTCGCTGCCGGTCTGCAGGATCTGGAGCATGGCGAACCCCGACTGGCGGGTGATGTCCATCAGCTCCCAGGTGCTGTCGTCGACATCGGGCGTCATCTCCTCCCACGGGGCGCGGACCTCGTCGGAGTGCTCGGCCACGTAGGCGCGTCCGGCGTCGGTGAGGCTGAAGGTCTTGCGGCCCTCGTTCTCCTCGGCCAGGACCAGACCCTCGTCGGTGAGCTGCTGCAGGGCCGGGTAGACCGCTCCCGGGCTGGGCTTCCAGCCGCCCTCGCTGCGCCGCTCGATCTCCTGGATGATCTGGTAGCCGTTGCACGAGGACTCGGTGAGCAGGGCGAGGATCGCCGCGCGGACGTCGCCGCGCTTCGCCTTGCGCCCCCTCCCGAACGGCGGGCCGCCGAACGGGCCCCCGCCGAACGGGCCTCTGCCCCCCCTGCCGCCCCGGCCCATGTCCCAGGGGAACCCGCCGAAGGGGAAGGGGCCGCGGTGGCCGCGGTGCCGGTGCTCGCGAGGCCCGCCATCGTGGTGCTCGTGGTGGGTGTGGTGTGGCGCGCGGGGGCCGTGCTCCGGGCCGCCCTCGTGCCATCCGGCGGCCATCTGCCGCCATGCCTCCCTGGCCGCGCGCTTCATCTCGCGCCTGACCTCGTGGGACCCGAATCCGGCCCAGGGAGCGCCCATCGCGTTGGACGATGTCATGCCGTACCTCCATGCCGCGATCGTCTTTTGATCGCTCTCGATGCTTCAAAGATATATCGAGAACATTCTGACAGCAACCTCATGTCACGAAATGGGGGTTATGTGGGACCTGAGGCATTTGATCGTCGGCGGGATGAGACGCTTCCCGGCACGCCGGGGGTCGACCGAGCCCGGGCGGGAGTCGCCGAGCGGGTGGGCCCGGCACGGGCCCCGGAGCCTCCGGTTCGCCGCCCTCCGCCCCTGTTTCGGCCACCTTCGCCGAGAGTGATGACTCGTCACCCTGAGTAGAAGTGAGGCAGATCACGTAATTCTTGCCGGATTCTGGAACAAGTACTGAGACCTGCACGTTACAAAGGACGTAGACGGGATTCGTTCCGCGCCGGAAGGGCTGGGGGGTGCTTTCGGCGCGGAACGGTCCCGTCTGTCGTTTCTCCACGTTTTCGCACGTCTCTTCTTGATCGCGACCCTCCCGGGTTCGCGTCCGGGCCTCCGGTGAAGACCCCCGGAGGGCTCCCCGCCCCAGGCCCGCCCCGCGAGGGCGATCACTCCGCCGAGATGCTCCAGGGCCGCCGTCCCAGGCACCATTCGCCCGTTCCATCCGTTCCCCATCCGTAGGAAGATTCGGATGGCAGGCACCTCTCGTGAAGGGACGGGAAGATCGAAGCGGACCGTCGTCGCCCTCGGGCGACCCTGGAGTCGGCCGGAAACGATCAGCACGCACGCGCCGGGGCCGTCTCGCCCGCGCGACACGCCGATGGCGTGAAATGGCACGGTCCTCCATCTGGGGGAGGCTTTGACGTACAGTCTCCCGAGGTGATCTTGATGGGGGTTTTTGACCGATGATGGGGCATACGCACGCGCTGACAGGGGCGATCGCCTGGCTGGGGGTGGCGCCCGCGCTGGCCGCGCTGCCCTTGCTGACCGAGACGTCCAGGTTCATCGAGACCGGTGTCATGGTCAACGCGCTCAACCCGGCCGAGTTCGTCGCCGGGGCCATCATCTGCGCCGGTGCCGCGATGCTGCCCGACCTCGACCATCCGAGCGCGACGATCGCGCAGACGTTCGGGCCGGTCACCTGGGGGCTGAGCAAGGCGGTCTCGTGGCTCGCCGGAGGCCACCGCAACGCCACCCACTCGCTGGTGTTCGCGATCGCGGCGGGCTTCGGCGCGCACTACCTGGCCAACACCTATCCGATCGGCCGCGACATCCTGGTGATCCTGCTCATCGGCCTGTCGCTGCGGGCGATCGGCATCGGCATCCCGGGCAAGAAGTTCGCCTCGGCGATGCTCAACGTCGGCATGACGGCCGGGCTGTTCGTGGTGTTCCGCAGCGACAACGTGGAGTACGCCTGGCTGGGGCTCGCGGTCGCGATCGGGTGCCTCACCCACGTCGTGGGCGACTGCTGCACCGAGAAGGGCTGTCCGGTGCTCTGGCCGATGCGGCAGAAGTGGCTGCTGCCGTGGAAGATCGGCATCAAGACGGGCCGGGCCTTCGAGCAGAAGTTTCTCGCCCCGGTACTTTCCGTCGTCGTTCTCGGGTTGCTGTACCTCCGCCTCGCTCCGCAGTGATCATACTGAGGAGTAATTTGATGTCGAGATACCCGGAGGGATATCTTGATATCGAGACATCCGCTGCAACCTGCGGGTGGCCTGGAAGTTAGGCAGACCTAACAGTTCGGGGCGCTCGGGCGGTGCGGCAGGATTCAATCGCGCCCTATGTGCCGGCGCGCCAGACATCAGGTGATGAGGGAGGCGAACCGTGTCCGCGAACAGCTTCGGCAGTCGTGACACGCTCCGCGTCGGTGACGCGGAGTACGAGATCTACCGGCTGGACGCCGTGGAGGGGTCGGGACGTCTCCCGTACAGCCTGAAGATCCTTCTGGAGAACCTTCTCCGCACGGAGGACGGCGCGAACATCACCGCCGACCACATCCGTGCGATCGGCCAGTGGGACCCCGAGGCCGCCCCGAACGTGGAGATCCAGTTCACGCCGGCCCGCGTGATCATGCAGGACTTCACCGGCGTCCCGTGCGTCGTCGACCTGGCGACCATGCGCGAGGCCGTCCGCGACCTCGGCGGCGACCCGGCCAGGATCAACCCGCTCGCCCCGGCCGAGATGGTCATCGACCACTCGGTCATCGTCGACTTCTTCGGCGGCGCCGACTCCTTCCAGCGCAACGTCGACAGGGAGTACGAGCGCAACCGCGAGCGCTACCAGTTCCTGCGCTGGGGCCAGACCGCCTTCGACGAGTTCAAGGTCGTCCCGCCGGGCACCGGCATCGTGCACCAGGTCAACATCGAGCACCTGGCCCGGGTCGTGATGGTCCGAGAGGGTAAGGCATACCCGGACACCTGCGTCGGCACCGACTCCCACACCACCATGGAGAACGGCATCGGCGTCCTGGGCTGGGGCGTCGGCGGCATCGAGGCCGAGGCCGCGATGCTCGGCCAGCCGATCTCCATGCTCATCCCGCGGGTGGTCGGTTTCAAGCTGACCGGCAAGCTCCCCGCCGGGGCCACCGCCACCGACCTGGTGCTCACGATCACCGAGATGCTCCGCAAGCACGGCGTCGTCGGCAAGTTCGTGGAGTTCTACGGCGACGGCGTCTCCAGCGTGCCGCTGGCCAACCGGGCCACGATCGGCAACATGAGCCCCGAGTTCGGCTCGACCTGCGCGATCTTCCCGATCGACGGCCAGACGACCGACTACCTCACGCTGACCGGCCGCCCCGCCGAGCAGGTCGCCCTGGTCGAGGCCTACGCCAAGGCCCAGGGCATGTGGCTCGACCCCGAGGCCGAGGAGCCGGTCTTCTCCGAGTACATCGAGCTGGACCTGTCCACGGTCGTCCCGTCGATCGCCGGCCCCAAGCGGCCCCAGGACCGCATCGCGCTGTCGGACGCCAAGAGCGCCTGGCGCGCGGCCGTCAAGGACTACGTGTCGAGCGAGCAGGGCCCGCTCGACGAGGCGTCCGGCGAGTCGTTCCCCGCCTCCGACTCCCCGGCGGTCTCCCACAACGACAACGGCGACAAGCCGCACCCGGCCGGCCTCGGCGGCGAGCGCCCGCACAAGGTCGTGCGGGTCACCCTGGCCGACGGCACCGACTTCGAGATCGACCACGGCGTGGTGACCATCGCCGCGATCACCAGCTGCACCAACACCTCCAACCCGTACGTCATGATGGGCGCCGCGCTGCTCGCCAGGAACGCGGTCGAGAAGGGCCTGACCCGCAAGCCGTGGGTCAAGACCTCGCTCGCCCCCGGCTCGCAGGTGGTCACCGGCTATTTCGAGCGCTCCGGCCTGCAGCCGTACCTCGACAAGATCGGTTTCAACCTGGTCGGCTACGGCTGCACCACCTGCATCGGCAACTCGGGCCCGCTGCAGGAGGAGATCTCCGCCGCCATCCAGGAGAACGACCTCGCGGTCACCGCGGTGCTGTCGGGCAACCGCAACTTCGAGGGCCGGATCAACCCCGACGTCAAGATGAACTACCTGGCCTCGCCGCCGCTGGTCGTCGCCTACGCCCTCGCGGGCACCATGGACCTCGACCTGAACAACGAGCCGCTGGGGGTGGGCTCGGACGGCGAGCCGGTGTTCCTCGCCGACATCTGGCCGGCGCCCGAGGAGATCGCGGCGGTCGTCGCCTCCTCGATCGACCAGGAGATGTTCCTGCACGACTACGCCGACGTGTTCAAGGGCGACGAGACCTGGCGCTCGCTGCCGATCCCGACCGGCAACACCTTCGAGTGGGACCCGGACTCGACCTACGTCCGCAAGGCCCCCTACTTCGAGGGCATGCCGCCGGAGCCGGAGCCGGTGACCGACATCTCCGGGGCCCGGGTGCTCGCGAAGCTGGGCGACTCGGTCACCACCGACCACATCTCCCCGGCAGGCGCGATCAAGGTCGGCACTCCCGCCGCCGACTACCTGAAGGAGAACGGCGTCGGGGTCAAGGACTTCAACTCCTACGGCTCGCGCCGGGGCAACCACGAGGTCATGATCCGCGGCACCTTCGCCAACATCCGGCTGAGGAACCTGCTGCTCGACGGCGTGGAGGGCGGCTACACCCGTGACTTCACCCTTGACGGCGGGCCGCAGTCCTTCATCTACGACGCCTCGGCCAACTACCAGGCCGCGGGCATCCCGCTCGTGGTGCTGGCCGGCAAGGAGTACGGCTCGGGCTCCTCGCGCGACTGGGCGGCCAAGGGCACCGCGCTGCTCGGCGTCCGCGCCGTCATCGCCGAGTCCTACGAGCGCATCCACCGCTCCAACCTCATCGGCATGGGCGTGCTGCCGCTGCAGTTCCCCGAGGGCGAGACGGCGCAGTCGCTGGGCCTGACCGGCGAGGAGACCTTCGACGTCGTCGGCGTCGAGGCCCTCAACGAGGGCGGCGTCCCGCAGACCGTGACGGTCCGGGCCGACGGCAAGGAGTTCCAGGCGGTCGTGCGCATCGACACCCCCGGAGAGGCCGACTACTACCGGCACGGGGGCATCATGCAGTACGTCCTGCGCTCCCTGCTCGCCAAGAGCTGAGCAGGGGGGCGAGGCCGCACGTAAGCCTCGCCCGCATGGGGACACACCCCAGACGAGAACCGCCCGGCGGGACACCATCCTGCCGGGCGGTTCCGTGCTTTCCGGAGACTTTCGCGCGTCCCGAGGCGCCGGGATCCCGAGGATTCCCGAAGGGCGGGGCCGGGCAAGGGCAGGGGCCGACGGGGAGAGCGCCGCACCGCGCCGGGAAAAAGGCAGCTCAGAGCCGCGATCCCAATAACCGCAGGGGTATCGGGAAGGTGAAAGACCGGCTGGACCCGGGACGGTTAAGAGCGCGTTTCTGGATTGTTACCGGCCACAACAAACTTTACCTACGGAGGGTCTGGCGCTCCAGGCCAACGGCGGAATACGTTGCCGCAAACAACATTCAACGGAACGGTGAGCCGAGACCCGGCACAGCCGTACCCGCGAATTCGGCATGCCGCACGTCCGTACCCCCCAATTTCGAAGAAAGGACCCGTGCACCATGCGCAAGGGGATCCTCAGCCTTACCGCCGCCGCCGCGGCGATGACCCTCGGCCTCACCGCTTGCGGGAGCGACAGCCCCGAAACCAGCGCCTCGAGCGGTGCCGCCCCCACGGAGAGCGCGGCGGCCGCGGGCAAGGTCGGCGTCATCCTTCCCGACAGCAAGTCCTCCGCCCGCTGGGAGACCGCGGACCGCAAGTACCTGGAGGAGGCCTTCAAGGCCGCGGGTGTCGCCTACGACATCCAGAACGCCCAGGGTGACAAGACCCAGTTCCAGACCATCGCCGACCAGATGATCACCAACGGGGCCACGGTCCTGATGATCGTCAACCTCGACAGCGGCACCGGCAAGGCCGTGCTCGACAAGGCCAAGGCGCAGGGCGTGGCCACCATCGACTACGACCGCCTCACCCTCAACGGCGGCGCCCAGTACTACGTCAGCTTCGACAACACCAAGGTCGGCACCCTGCAGGGCGAGGGCCTGGTGAAGTGCCTGACCGACAAGAAGGCCGAGAAGCCGATCGTCGCCGAGCTCAACGGCTCGCCGACCGACAACAACGCCACGCTGTTCAAGAACGGCTACGACGGCGTGCTCAAGGCCAAGTACGACTCCGGCGAATACGTCAAGGGCCCGGACCAGTCCGTCCCCGAATGGGACAACACCCAGGCGGGCACGATCTTCGAGCAGATGCTCACCGAGCAGCCGAAGATCGCCGGCGTCCTGGCCGCCAACGACGGTCTCGGCAACGCCGCCATCTCGGTCCTCAAGAAGAACAACCTGAACGGCAAGGTCCCGGTCACCGGCCAGGACGCCACCGTGCAGGGCCTGCAGAACATCCTCGCCGGCGACCAGTGCATGACGGTCTACAAGGCGATCAAGAAGGAGGCCGACGCGGCCGCCGCGCTCGCCATCGGCCTGGCCAAGGGCGAGAAGCCCGCGGCGACCGGGACGGTCAAGGACACCGAGAGCGGCGCCGACGTGCCCTCCGTCCTCCTCGACCCGCAGCCGATCTTCTTCGACAGCGTCAAGGACGTCGTCGCCGACGGCTTCGTGACCAAGGACGAGCTGTGCACCGGCGAGTTCGCCGACAAGTGCACCGAGGCCGGAATCCAGTAAGGCGCGGAGGGGGCGGCCGGTCGTTCCCCCCGGCCGGCCGCCCCCTCGCGCTCGATCGCGGCACACCTCACCCTGTGACGCCGGGAGACGCGGCAGGTGGGCGTCTTCCGGCGTCACAGGGCGGGACGCCGCCCGCAGGCGTCCGAGCCGCGCGAGCTTCGCCGCGCGAAATGAACACAGGGAGCACAACCCCATGACCCCCGCACTGGAACTCCGCGGGATCGACAAGAGTTTCGGTCCCGTACAGGTCCTGCACGACGTCTCCCTCTCCGCGTACGCCGGAGAGGTGACCGCGCTGGTCGGCGACAACGGCGCAGGCAAGTCCACCCTCGTCAAGTGCGTCGGAGGCATCCACGCGATCGACTCCGGCGAGTACTTCTTCGACGGCAAGCCCGTCCAGATCGGCAGCCCGCGCGACGCGGCCGACCTGGGCATCGAGATCGTCTACCAGGACCTCGCGCTCTGCGACAACCTCGACATCGTCCAGAACATGTTCCTTGGCCGCGAGCACAAGCGCGGCATCGTCCTCGACGAGGACACGATGGAGGAGATGGCGGCCAGGACCCTGGAGAGCCTGTCGGTCAGGACCGTCAAGTCCATCCGCCAGCTCGTCGCCAGCCTCTCCGGCGGCCAGCGCCAGACGGTGGCCATCGCCAAGGCCGTGCTGTGGAACAGCAAGGTCGTCATCCTCGACGAGCCGACCGCCGCCCTCGGCGTCGCCCAGACGGCGCAGGTGCTGGAACTGGTCCGGCGCCTGGCCGACCAGGGCCTGGCCGTCGTCCTGATCTCGCACAACATGAACGACGTCTTCGCGGTGTCCGACCGGATCGCCACCCTCTACCTCGGCCGGATGGCGGCCCAGGTCAAGACCTCGGACGTCACCCACGCGCAGGTCGTCGAACTGATCACCTCCGGCCGCAGCGGGGACCTCGGCCTCACCAACGGAGTCACCGTATGACCGCCACGATTTCGCCGAAGACCGTACACGAGGCACCCTCGATCAGGACCAACGTCCGCGGCTACGCCGAGAGGGTACGCGGCGGCGACATGGGCGCGCTGCCCGCGGTGTTCGGCCTCGTGGTGCTCTGCGCGATCTTCGCCATCCTGCGTCCCTCCTTCCTGACCGCGGGGAACTTCGCCAACCTGTTCACCCAGGGCGCCGCGGTCACCGTGATCGCCATGGGCCTGGTCTTCGTGCTGCTGCTCGGCGAGATCGACCTGTCGGCGGGCTTCGCCAGCGGTGTCTGCGCGGCGGTGCTCGCGATCATGCTCAGCAGCCAGGGGCTGCCCTGGTACGTGGCGGTGGGCGCGGCGATCCTCACCGGCGTGGTGATCGGCACCGCGATCGGCTCCATCGTCGCGAAACTCGGCATCCCGTCGTTCGTGGTGACGCTCGCGGCCTTCCTCGCCTTCCAGGGCCTGGTCCTGCTGCTCGTCAAGGGCGGCACCATCATCGCCATCCGCGACGAGACCATCCTGTCGATCGCCAACAAGAACCTCCCGCCCACGCTGGGCTGGATCCTGCTGGTCGTGGGCGTCGCCGCCTACGCCGGTCTCCAGCTGCTGCGTGCCCGCAAGCGCACCTCCCGCGGCCTCACCTCCGACCCGATCTCGCTGATCGCGGTCAGGGTCGGCGCCCTCGCGCTGCTCGGCGGCCTCGCCGTCTACTTCCTCAACATCGAGCGCAGCCGCAACGTCGCCGTCGTCTCCCTGGCGGGCGTGCCGCTGGTGGTGCCCATCATCGTGGTGCTGCTGCTGATCCTGACGTTCGTGCTCCGCCGCACGGCGTACGGGCGCCACCTGTACGCGGTCGGCGGCAACGCCGAGGCCGCGCGCCGGGCGGGCATCAACGTCGACCGGATGAAGATCAGTGCCTTCGTGATCTGTTCCTCCATGGCCGCGGTCGGCGGCATCATCGCCGCCTCACGGGCCAGCTCGGTCGACCCCAACACCGGCGGCAGCAACGTGCTGCTCTACGCGGTCGGCGCCGCCGTCATCGGCGGCACCAGCCTGTTCGGTGGCAAGGGCCGGGTGCTGGACGCCATCCTCGGCGGTGCCGTGGTCGCGGTCATCGAGAACGGCATGGGCCTGATGGGCTACAGCTCCGGGGTGAAGTTCATGGTGACCGGATCGGTCCTGTTGCTCGCCGCCATGGTGGACGCGTTGTCCCGCAAGCGGGCGGCCGCCACTGGTCTAAGGTGATCAGCGACTCCGATCCACCGAAGGAACATCACGTCATGCGGGCAGGCCCCTCCCAGGAGGAGATCAGGCGTCACAACCTTGGGGCCCTGCTCAGGCACGTCCATCTGAGCGGCCCCACCTCGCGTGCGGAACTCACCAACCGGATGGGCCTCAACCGCAGCACCATCATGGCGCTGACCGCCGATCTGACAGCCGCGGGGCTGGTCAGGGAGGAACTCCCCAGGGAGACGGGCAGGGCCGGGCGTCCGTCCCTGGTGGTCCGCCCGGAGTCGGCGCGGGTCTACGTGTTCGCCCTCGACGTGGGCGTCGACCGGCTGGTCGCCGCCCGCGTCGGCCTGGGCGGCACCATCCTCGACCGCCGCGAGACGGTACGGCGGCGCGGTGACTTCTCCCTGGAGGAGATCGTCGGCCCGCTCGCCGCCTTCGCCCGGCAGATGCACCGCAGGACCCGGCCCGACACGGTGTGCGTCGGGGTGGCGGCGGCCTTCTCCGGGGGAGTGGGACGCGGCGACGGGGTCGTCAGGTTCGGGCCCAACATGGTCACCGTGGACGACGTGCCGTTCGCCGACGAGATGACCCGGCGGCTGGCCTTCGGCCTGCCGGTCACCGTCGGCAACGACGCCAACCTCGCCGCCCTCGCCGAGCAGACCAGGGGTGTCGGCGTCGGCTGCCGCGACCTCGTCTACCTTCACGGCGACGTCGGCATCGGCGGGGGAGTGATCGTCAACGGCCAGTTGCTCGGCGGCCACCTGGGCTTCGGCGGCGAGGTCGGGCACATGATCGTCAACCCTGACAAGGGACGGCTCTGCGGGTGCGGCTCGCACGGCTGCCTGGAGGCGGAGGTCGGGGAGCGCGCCCTCCTGGAGGCCGCGGGCCGCTTCGGCTCCCGGGTCGGCAGGGACGCCGTCCGCGCCGCGGTCGACGCAGCCGACCGGGGAGACGTCGTCGCGCAGGCGGCCCTGAGCCGCGTCGGCGACTGGCTCGGCCTGGGCGTCTCCAACCTCGTCAACCTGTTCAACCCCGAGATGGTCGTCTTCGGGGGCACGCTCAGGGAGATCTACCTCGGCTCCGCCGCGCAGGTCCGCAGCCGCCTCGCCCTCGACGCCCTGCCCCCGTGCCGCGAGCAGCTGCGCCTGCGCACCTCGGCCCTCGGCGATGACGCCACTCTCGTCGGCGCCGCCGAACTGGCCTTCTCCCAGGTCCTCGCCGACCCTCTCGAAGTCCTCGCCCGCGCCGGCTCCTGATCCTCCCGCGCCGTCCGGCGGTGGTGAGGAGCGGGGGCTGCCCCGCTGCCCGGGGTGGGGCGTTCTGATCCGCGGCGGTTCGTGGTCTGCGGCGATCCCGGTTCTCGGGCGATCGGTGCGTCGTGGCGATCCGTGGGGTGTCGCGCCGCCGGCACCCGCAGCCGTGGGGTGCCGGCGGTGGTGCGGGGTTACCTCACGAGACCGGCGACCAGGTGGCGCAGCTCGATGTGACCGGCCTTGAGTTCGGCGACGTCACCCTCGACGCGCTTCATGGAGAGCTCCAGGTTGCCGACGGAGCGCTTGACCACGGAGATCTCCTCGCGGAGTTCGGCGTGCCCGGCTCGCATCTCGGCACGGAGCTCGTCCTGTCCCGTGCGAAGTCCGGTCAGTTCCGTGCGGAAGCCGTCCATGTCCGTGCGGAAGCCGTCCATGTCCGTGCGGAAGCCGTCCATGTCCGTCCGGAGCCCGGTCACCTCCGTCCAGAGTTCCGATGTCACCGTCCGCAGGTCCTTCAGAACCTCCAAGATGCCGGTGTTGATCACCCTGTTTTCCCGGTTCTGCGCGCGGAGCGCGGCGACGTCCGTTTCCAGGACGCTCAGGCGGTTGTCTGTTGTGTCCATTCCGTCTTTCTCCTTGCCGTCGACCAGCGGGGGGACCGGGCCTGGTTCCGTGGCGAGGAGGGCGCTCACGGGGAGGGTCGTTCAGGCGGCGTCGCAAGGTTACTGAATGTCATGAGGTCGTCGCCACTCGTGATCATGCTTCGTAGGGGGCCGCCCGCGCCGGGCGGGCACGGGGGATGAGGTCTGAGCCTCCCGGGGGATGAAACTTATACCGGGTGGAAAAGAACGACCACCCGTCACGCGTCCGTGGGACGGCGGCGGGTGGTCGCGGGGGTCAGCGCGGTCGGGAGGGTCAGGCGACCCTGGACTTGGGGGCGGAGAAGGTGTTGCAGGCGCCGGGGGTCTCCTGCTGGAAGCCGCGGGTCACCCAGTAGGCGATGCTCTTGGTCGTACCGTGGCTGGCCGTGCTGTAGGCGGCGTTCAGGACGTACCTGAAGTCCGACTCGCGGCGGCCGAGGGAACGCCAGATGCTGCCGATGAAGGCGCCGCTCAGGCACTCGGCCTGGAGCTCGACCTTGCGCAGCTCGGGCAGGTACGCCTTGTCGTTCTTGTACTTCCGCTTGAACACCGTGGGCAGGATCCCGGAGAGCTGCTGGACGTGGTGACCGTACTCGTGGGCCAGGGTCTGCAGCAGGAACAGCTCGGTCGCCTGGGAGAGGATCCCCTTGTCGAGGTAGAAGGTGATCTTCTTGTTCAGCGAGCAGTAGACCGCCTGGGCGCCCTTGGGGAACTTGCCGCAGCCGGTCGGGACGCCGATGCGCGTGGTGACCGCGAACTTGGGCTTGGAGAACGGCAGTTTCGTCTTGGAGAACTGGTACTCCCAGCCCTCGTTGAGGCAGTCCAGAGCGAAGCTGAGATAGGTCTCGGCGGTCTCCAGGTCGTCGTTGTAGACCGGTTGCTCCGGACAGGCATCCGGTTCGAGCTTGCCCGTCTTGTAGATCGGGTTGGCGGTCAGGGCGGCCTGGCCCGTGGGTACCGGCGCGAGTCGTCCGGTGGTGACCGCGGCGCCCGCCGTACCGGCGAGCAGCGTACTCACGAGCACGCCGGAGAGCAGTGCGATAAGGGGGATGCGCATGATCCTCAACCCTAGGGGAGGTTAAAGGGGGGGTAAAGCAGATATGCGGCCACGCTTGGGAAGCGCGGCCGCATATCGCGGTTTCGTGCCGGAAGTCAGGCGGCGTGCGGCGTGCCGGAGATCGGGCGACGGGTCGGGAGGCTCAGGCGACCCGGCCGGCCGGGGCCGTCCAGGTGTTGCAGCCGGACGGGGAGCTCGCGTCGAAGCCGCGCTCCATCCAGTAGGCCTGGCTGCGGCCCTTGCCGTGGTCGTTCTTGGGCCAGTTCTTGTGCCCGTTGGCGCTGACCCAGCTGACCATCGCCTCCCACTGCGCCTGCTCGACCGGCAGGTCGTCGGCGGCCTGGCGCAGGAAGGCGGAGGCCAGGCAGTCGGCCTGCAGTTCGAGGCGGCGGGAGAAGGCCAGCTTGGTGGACGAGGAGGCGCGCCAGATGCTGCGGCCGTAGTAGTCCATGATGCCCGCGAGGCGCTGCACGTGGTGGCCGTACTCGTGGGCGATGAACTGGGCGTGGTTGGCGGGGTGGGCGTTCTTCAGGACATCACGCGTGACACCGATGTAGATGGTGCGGTTGCTGGAGCAGTACAGCCCCCCGGCGCTGCTGGGCCACCGGCCGCAGGGGGTGTTCACCTTGGTGGTGGAGAAACGGAGCTTTGGGTGGGAGAACCCCAGGTTGGTCTTCCTGAACTGGGTCTTCCAGGCAAGGTTCAGGCAGCGGACGAGCTTGGTCACGAAGGTCCGGTAGGAGGCCGCGCTCCCCGCGCGGATCTGTCCGGCCTGACAGCGCATGGTGGGCAGGGTGCCGGTGCGGTAAAGGGGACTGGCCGTCGCGGCGGCCCGGCCGCGCGGGGGTGCCTGCTCCCTGGTGGAGGCGGCGGAGCTGGAGGGGGTGGTCGTACCCGACGTCGTCCCGGTGACCGGCGCGACCTGCTGCGAGGCGGAGGGCGCGATGGTCCGTGAGGCGGACGCGCCGGCCGGGCCCAGACCCGTCACCAGCGCAAACGTCAACGAGGCGGCAACAAGAGATGATAGTTGCCTATAGGGGAGAGTTTTCATGGTGGGGCAAAGGTTATTGCAAGTGTGGATAAAACGTGCAGAATCACTGCTCCCGGGGGTTGCGTCCTCCATCGCAACTAGACTCGTCGTGACGTTGACTGGACAGAGAGGATGATTCCGTGAGCGAGCGGACCGGGCAGCCTGGAAATCTTCTGGAGTCGGTCAAGGGGCCAGGAGACCTCAAGCGCTTGGCGGTGGACGAGCTACCGGTCCTCGCCGCCGAGATCAGGGATCTCCTGATCTCCTCCACCGCCCGCAGCGGCGGCCACCTCGGCCCCAACCTCGGCGTCGTCGAGCTGACGATCGCGATGCACCGGGTCTTCGACTCGCCACGCGACCCCATCCTGTGGGACACCGGCCACCAGGCCTACGTCCACAAGATGCTCACCGGCCGGGCCGGGCAGTTCGACACGCTCCGCCAGGAGGGCGGCCTGTCCGGCTACCCGAGCCAGACCGAGTCCGAGCACGACATCATCGAGAACTCCCACGCCTCGACCGCGCTGTCGTACGCCGACGGCCTGGCCAAGGCGTACAGGCTGCGCGGCGAGGCCGGCCGCACGGTCGTCGCGGTGATCGGGGACGGGGCGCTCACCGGCGGCATGGCCTGGGAGGCGCTCAACAACATCGCGGCGCGCAAGGACCTGCCGCTGATCATCGTGGTCAACGACAACGGCCGCTCCTACTCGCCGACCATCGGCGGGCTCGCCTCCCACCTGGCCTCCCTGCGCACGAACCAGCGCTACGAGGACGTGCTCGACTTCGTCAAGGGCAACCTGACCAAGGTCCCGGTGGTCGGCGCCCCCGTCTACGACGCCCTGCACGGCGTCAAGAAGGGCCTCAAGGACGTCCTGGCTCCGCAGGTCATGTTCGAGGACCTCGGCCTGAAGTACATCGGGCTGGTCGACGGCCACGACGAGCAGGCCGTGGAGTCCGCGCTGCGCAGGGCCCGCGACTTCCGCCGCCCGGTCATCGTGCACGTGCTCACCAAGAAGGGCTTCGGCTACTCCCCGGCGGAGAACCACGACGAGGACTGCTTCCACTCGCCGGGCGTCTTCGACCCGCTGACCGGTGAGGAGAAGCCGAAGCCGCACGGCTGGACCAACGTCTTCGGCCAGGAGATGGTGCGCCTGGGCGCCGAGCGGCGCGACATCGTGGCGATCACCGCCGCGATGCTCGGCCCCACCGGCCTGATCCCGTTCTCCGAGGCCTACCCCGACCGCCTCTACGACGTCGGCATCGCCGAGCAGCACGCCCTGACCAGTGCCGCCGGTCTGGCGCTCGGCGGCCTGCACCCGGTGGTGGCCGTCTACGCCACCTTCCTCAACCGGGCCTTCGACCAGCTCCTGATGGACGTCGCCCTGCACCGGCTCCCCGTCACGGTCGTGCTCGACCGGGCGGGCGTCACCGGCGACGACGGCGCCAGCCACAACGGCATGTGGGACCTGTCGATCCTGCAGGTCGTCCCCGGCCTCTCGGTCGCCGTCCCCCGCGACGAGCCCCGCCTGCGCGAGCTGCTGGCCGAGGCCGTGGAGATCGACGACGGCCCGACCGTCCTGCGCTACCCCAAGGGAGCGGTGACCGCCGAGATCGAGGCGGTCGGCCGTCTCGGCGAGATGGACGTGCTGCGCGCGGGCGATCCCGACGTGCTGCTCGTGGCCGTGGGGCCGATGGCCGGACTGTGCCTGGAGGCCGCCGACCTGCTCGACGCCCAGGGCATCTCCGCCACGGTGGTGGACCCGCGCTGGGTCAAGCCCCTGGACGAGGCCCTGGTGCCGGCCGCCCGCGCCCACAAGCTGGTCGTGGTGGTCGAGGACAACGGCCGGGTGGGCGCGGTCGGCGACGCGGTGGCCCGCATGCTGCGCGACGCCGACGTGGACGTCCCGATCCGCACCTACGGCATCCCGCAGCGCTTCCTCGACCACGCCAAACGTCCGAAGATCCTCGGCGAGATCGGCCTGACCTCGCAGGACATCGCCCGCCAGATCACCGAGGCGATCGCGAAGCGCTCCCCGGCCCTGGAGAACCACCCGGCCCGCTGACGGCGTCGCCCGCGCCCGTCCCCTCCCGGGGCGGGCGGGCGCGGTGGTTGATCACGAGGAGGCCCGCGACCACGACGGCCACGCACGCGAAGATCGGCACCAGTAGGTGCTGGTTCTGGCGCAGGGCCTCGCCCGCCAGGGCGCCCAGCGACAGGTAGACGGTCACCCAGACCGCGCCACCCGCCAGGGCCCAGCGGACGAAGCGCGTGTACGGCACGCTCGACGCCCCGGCGACGACCGGGGTGAGCGAGCCGACCACGGGCAGGAAGCAGGCGGCCGCCAGAGCCGGACCGCCGCCCGTGCCCGTGGCCAGTCGCTCGGCCCGCGACCAGCGCCGCTCGCCGATCCGGCGCCCGGTCCCGCCGCGGCGCAGCCGCGATCCGTACCGGCGGCCGACGAGCCAGCCGCCGGTCGCGTACAGGACACACCCGGCGCACCCGGCGAGCGCCACCACCGCGACGTCCCAGGGATCCGCCAGCGTCGCCCCCGCCACGAGGATCGCCGCGACACCGGGGACCAGCGATCCGGCGAACGCCAGCACCGCGAGGAGTACCGAACCGACCAGGTACGGAGACGACGACTGCAGCATGTCCAGGAGCATGACCCCAGGATCGCCGCCGTGAGCGGCGGCCGGCATCGGGGACCTCCCCCCAAACAACCCCGAGTTCGCCGTTCGGCCGCCGATCGGCTGGGCATGTGACCTGAAACACAGCGCCGGCGGCCGGGAAGGGACCATGAGTGTCTTGCGCGTCAAGTCGGTGGAACAGTCGATCTCGGATACCGAGGCGCCGGAACACCGGCTGCGCAAGGATCTCAGCGCGCTGGACCTCACCGTCTTCGGCATCGGCGTCGTCATCGGCACCGGCATCTTCGTGCTCACCGGCCGGGTCGCCAGGGAGACGGCCGGGCCCGCGGTCGCCCTGTCCTTCGTGGCCGCGGGCGTCGTCTGCGCGCTGGCGGCGCTCTGCTACGCCGAGTTCGCCTCCACCGTCCCGGCGGCCGGGTCCGCCTACACCTTCGCCTTCGCCACCCTCGGCGAGTTCCCCGCCTGGATCATCGGCTGGGACCTGATGCTGGAGATGATGCTCGGCGCCGCGGTCGTCGCGGTCGGCTGGTCGGGATACCTGACCTCGCTGCTGGCGTCCCTGGGCATAACGCTGCCCGGCGCGATCGCGGGGGAGGGGGCGGCGTTCAACCTGCCCGCCGCGCTCATCGTGCTGATCCTCACCGCCGTCCTGGTCGTCGGGATCAAACTGTCGTCCCGGTTCAACCTGGTCATCGTCACGATCAAGCTCGCGGTCATCCTGCTGGTCGTCGTGGCCGGGCTGTTCTTCGTCAGGGCCGCCAACTACTCCCCGTTCATCCCGCCGTCGAAGCCGACCCCCGCGGTGGAGGGGCTGTCCGCGCCGCTGATCCAGGTGCTGTTCGGGATCACCCCGGTCGCGTTCGGGGTGCTGGGCATCTTCAGCGCCGCGGCCATCGTGTTCTTCGCCTACATCGGCTTCGACGTGGTCGCCACCGCCGCCGAGGAGACGCGTAACCCGCAGCGGGACCTGCCCATCGGCATCCTGGCCTCGCTCGGCATCTGCACGGTGCTCTACGTCGCGGTCTCCCTGGTCGTCGTGGGCATGCAGCCCTACGGCCAGCTCAGCGAGGCGGCACCGCTCGCCGACGCGTTCAAGGCGGTCGGCCAGACCTGGGCCGCGTCACTGATCAGCATCGGAGCCCTGGCCGGCCTGACGACGGTCGTGATGATCCTCATGATGGGCATGTCGCGGGTGATGTTCGCCATGTGCCGCGACGGCCTGCTGCCGCGCGGGCTGGCCAAGGTGCACCCCAAGTACCGGACCCCGTACCTCATCACCATCATGATGGGCGTCGTCGTCGCGGCCCTGGCCGGACTGGTGCCGCTGTCCACCATCGCCGAGCTGGTCAACATCGGCACGCTCTTCGCGTTCGTGGTGGTCTCGACCGCGGTCGTCATCCTCCGCCGCGCCCGTCCCGACCTGCCGCGTTCCTTCCGCACCCCGCTCGTGCCGCTGGTGCCGATCCTGTCGGTGCTCGCCTGCCTCTACCTGATGCTCAACCTCCCGGTGGAGACCTGGCTCAGGTTCGTGGCGTGGATGCTCCTCGGGGTCCTGCTCTACTTCGGGTACGGCTACCGGCACAGCCGGCTGTCGGAGCACTCCCGGTGACCGCCGTACGGCTCCCCCGCCGCGGGAGGGCGGGGGAGCCGTACGGGGGACGGATCGTCAGGCGGGGACCGAGGCCACGCCCGGCGGCAGGAAGCGCGGCTCCGCGATGCCCGTCCGGTCGAGGTAGGGGGTGACGCCGCCCAGGTGGAACGGCCAGCCCGCGCCGAGGATCATGCACAGGTCGATGTCCTGGGGGGCCGAGACCACGCCCTCCTGGAGCATGAGGCGGATCTCCTCGGCCAGCGCCCGCAGCGCCCGCAGCCGCACCTCCTCCGCCGTCGATGGGGAGGTGCCGCCGGTGAAGAGGGCCACCGCCTCGGGGTCCAGCGAGAAGTCCGGCGCGTAGACGCCCGGCTTGCCCGCCGCGACCAGCCGGGCGAGGTTCTCCGACACCCCGTAGCGGGCCGGGAAGGCCTCGTGCATCGTCTCGGCGACGTGCAGCGCCACGGCGGGGCCCACCAGCTGCATCAGCGCGAACGGGGTCATCGGCAGGCCGAGCCCGTCCAGCGCGTGGTCGGCGACCTCCAGCGGGGTGCCCTCGTCGACGGCGCCGATGACCTCGCCCATGAAGCGCGTCAGCAGGCGGTTGACCACGAACGCGGGCGCGTCCTTGACCAGCACCGACGACTTCTTCAGCGACCGTCCGACGGAGAAGGCCGTGGCGAGCGTCGCGTCGTCGGTCTCCGCCCCCCGCACGATCTCCAGCAGCGGCATCACCGCGACCGGGTTGAAGAAGTGGAAGCCCACCACGCGCTCCGGGTGGCGCAGGCCGGAGGCCATCTCGGTCAGCGAGAGCGAGGAGGTGTTCGTGGCCAGCACGCACTCGGCGGAGACGACCTCCTCCACCTCGGCGAACACCTTCCGCTTGACCTTCATGTCCTCGAACACGGCCTCGATGACGAAGTCGGCGTCGGCGAACGCGTCCTTGGTCAGCGAGCCGGTCACCAGGGCCTTGAGCCGGTTGGCCTGGTCGGCGGAGACGCGCCCCTTGCCGAGCAGCTTGTCCACCTCGGCGTGGACGTAGCCCACACCCTTGTCCAGCCGGGCCTGGTCCAGGTCGGTCAGCACGACCGGGACCTCCAGGCGGCGGGCGAACAGCAGCGCCATCTGCGAGGCCATCAGGCCCGCGCCGACGACGCCGACCTTGGTCACCTTGCGGGCCAGCGCCCTGTCGGGGGCGCCCGCGGGCTTCTTGGCCCGCCGCTGGACCAGGTCGAAGGAGTACAGGCCGGCGCGGAGCTCGTCGCCCATGAGGAGGTCGGCCAGGGCCTGGTCCTCGGCGTCGAAGCCCTCGTCGCGCGAGGCGGTGCGGGCCAGCTCGACCAGTTCCAGCGCCCGGTACGGGGCCGGGGAGGCGCCGTGCAGCCTCATGTCGAGCAGGAAGCGCGCGTCGGCGACCGTCTTGGCCCAGTCGTCCCCGGTGTGGTCGGTACGGGAGACCGTCACGTCACCGCGCAGCACCTGGGCGGCCCAGCGCAGCGACTCCTCCAGGAAGTCGGCGGGCTCGAACATCGCGTCGGCGACACCGAGCGCGAACGCCTCCCTGCCCTTGATCATGCGGTTCTGCGAGAGCGGGTTCTCGACGATCAGCTTGACGGCCGCGGCCGGGCCGATCAGGCGGGGCAGCAGCTGGGTGCCGCCCCAGCCGGGGACCAGGCCGAGAAAGCACTCGGGCAGCGCCACGGCGGGCACCCCGGAGGAGATGGTCCGGTACGTGCAGTGCAGCGCGACCTCCAGGCCGCCGCCCATCGCCGCGCCGTTGACGAAGGCGAACGAGGGCACGTCCAGCTCGCCGAGGCGGCGGAACACGTCGTGTCCCAGCTTGCCGATCCGCAGCGCCTGCTCCCGCTCGGTGACCAGCGCGGCCCCCTTGAGGTCGGCGCCGACGGCGAAGACGAAAGGCTTGCCGACGACGCCCACCGCCGCCAGGTCGCCGCGCCCGGCGACCGCGTCCAGGGCCTCGCCCAGCGAGGTCAGCCCGCCGGGGCCGAACGTCGACGGCTTGGTGTGGTCGAAACCGTTGTCCAGCGTGATCAGGGCCATGGTGCCCGCCCCGTACGGCAGCTCCACGTCGCGGACGGCCGCCCGGGTGACGACCTCGTCGGCGAAGAGCTCCGCGATGTCGGTGGTGCCCGCGCCGCTCGTCTTGATGTCCGTCACTTCTCGCCCTCCCAGCCGAGGTTCTCCCAGATGACCGTTCCGCCCATGCCCAGGCCCACGCACATCGTGGTCACGCCGTAGCGGACGTCGGGGCGCTCGCCGAACTCGCGGGCGAGCTGCGTCATCAGGCGCACCCCGGAGGAGGCCAGCGGGTGGCCGAAGGCGATGGCGCCCCCGTAGGGGTTGACCCGGGGGTCGTCGTCGGCGATGCCGAAGTGTTCCAGGAACGCCAGCACCTGCACGGCGAACGCCTCGTTGATCTCGAAGAGCCCCATGTCGGAGACGGAGAGCCCGGCCAGGCGCAGCGCCCGCTCGGTGGACGGGATCGGCCCGACGCCCATCACCTCGGGGTCCACGCCCGCGAAGGCGTACGAGACCAGGCGCATCTTCGGCGCCAGGCCGAGCTCCTCCGCGACGTCGGCGGCGGCCACGACACAGCCGGTGGCACCGTCGTTGATCCCGGAGGCGTTGCCCGCGGTGACCCGGCCGTGCGGGCGGAACGGGGTCTTCAGCCCGGCGAGGCCCTCCAGCGTGGTGCCCGGGCGGGGCGCCTCGTCGGCGGTGGCCAGCCCCCACCCCTTCTCCGCGGACCTGATCGCCGTCGGGACCAGGTCCGGCTGGATCCTGCCGTCGGCGTACGCCTTGGCGACCTTCTCCTGGGAGGCGAGGGCGAAGGCGTCCGCGCGGTCCTTGGTGATGGAGGGGTAGCGGTCGTGGAGGTTCTCGGCGGTCATGCCCATGACGAGGGCGGAGCCGTCCACGAGCTGCTCGGCCAGGAAGCGGGGGTTGGGGTCGACGCCCTCGCCCATGGGGTGACGGCCCATGTGCTCGACGCCGCCGGCGATGGCGACGTCGTAGGCGCCGAAGGCGATGCCGCCGGCGACCGAGGTCACCGCGGTCATCGCGCCCGCGCACATGCGGTCGATCGAGTAGCCGGGCACGGTCTTGGGCAGGCCGGCCAGGATCGCGGCGGAGCGGCCCAGGGTCAGGCCCTGGTCGCCGATCTGCGTGGTGGCCGCGATGGCCACCTCGTCGACGCGCTCGGGAGGCAGATTCGGGTTACGCCGGATCAGCTCGCGGATGACGCGGATCACCAGGTCGTCGGCGCGCGTCTCGGCGTACAGGCCCTTGGGGCCCGACCTGCCGAATGGTGTGCGCACACCGTCGACGAATACGACGTCACGAGACGAAGGCACGGGGTTCGCTCCTCGTTGCTGGATGGCTTCCCCACCATGCTACTCGTCAGTAACAACGCTTGGCGCGGCCGGGCGCGCGAGAGGTGGGTAAGTTGTCCCCAAGGGTGTGCG
Source organism: Streptosporangium sp. LJ11 (assembly GCF_051918945.1). NCBI lineage: Bacteria > Bacillati > Actinomycetota > Actinomycetes > Streptosporangiales > Streptosporangiaceae > Streptosporangium > Streptosporangium sp. LJ11. The sequence continues at coordinate 177,164 of NZ_JBPXMB010000012.1, read as the reverse complement.
GGCCTACGGCCCCACCTCGCGGGCCGTGTCCCGGGATGCGGGGCGAGGGTAACTCTGGCAGACTTTGGAAAACGCTTTCCGGGAGGTTGTCGGTGGTCACGCTTGAGGATGTCGCCCGGCAGGCGGGCGTCTCGCTCGCCACGGCGTCGCGGGTGCTCAACGGCAGCACCCGGCAGGTGGGCGCCTCCCTGCGGGCCAAGGTGGAACTGGCCGCCGCCGAGCTGGGGTACCGCACCAACGTGGCCGCGCAGACCCTCGCCAGGGGGGCCAGCAACGTGATCGGCCTGGTCGTCCACGACCTCACCGACCCCTACTTCGCCGCGATCGCCGACGGGGCCATGCGGGTCGCCGAGAGCCAGGGGCTCATGGTCATGATCGGTACGACCCACCGCGACCCCCAGCGGGAGATCGCCTACGTCTCGACGCTCAACGCCCAGCGGGTCCGTGCCGTGCTGCTCGTCGGCTCCCGGGTCACCGACCCGGAGGCGACCCGGCGGCTCCGGACGGAACTCGACCACTACCGGGAGTCCGGGGGCCGGGTCGCGTGCGTGGGCCAGAACCTGCTCGGCGTCGACACGGTGGTGCCGGACAACCGCCTGGGCGCCGCCGAGCTGGCCCGCGCCCTCGCCGGGCTGGGGCACCGCAACTTCGCGATCCTCGCCGGGCCGGACTGGCTGATCGCGCCCAAGGACAGGGTGGAGGGGTTCACCGGCGCGCTGGAGGAGCTCGGCCTGCCCGCGCCGCGCGTCCTGAACGGCTCCTTCGACCGGGAGGGCGGCTACGCGGCGGCCACCCAGGTGTCGGGGGTCACGTGCGTCTTCGCCGTCAACGACGTGATGGCGGTGGGCGCCCTGGCCGCCTTCAGGGACCGGGGCATCCGGGTTCCCGAGGACGTCTCCGTGGCGGGCTTCGACGACATCTTCACCCTGCGCGACCTGGTTCCCTCGCTGTCCACCGTGCGGCTGCCGCTCGCCGGCATGGGCGCCCGCGCGCTGGAGCTGGCCCTCGACCCTTCCGAGGAGTCCAGGGCCGAGATCGTGACCGGCGAGGTGATCCTCCGGGAGAGCACCCGCGGCCTGGGGTGACACGCCTCCGTCCCGAAAGGCCGGTCCGCCGCCCGTCACGGCGAGCGGATCCGGCGGCCCGGCCGCCACGGGGCCGTCCTGAGAGGCCGGAGGCGGTGAGGCCGGCACGACGATCGGCCCGGACACCTTCCGGGGTGTCCGGGCCGATCGTGTCGTAGGGGAAGGCGAGGGCGGGAAGAGAGAAGAGCGGGGGTCAGCGCATGCCGGGAACGGGGTTTCCCTGCTCGTTGACCGGCGGGACCATGATCTGGCCGCGCAGCCAGCGGATCGTCCTGATGACCCCGTCGCCGTAGCCGGGGGAGTGCTGGCGGCCCCGGCCGAGCTGCCGGGACACGTCCTCGGCGGCGCTCTCCTCCATGCCGAGGTTGAGGCCGGTCGGCCCGTGGATGGGGCGGGGAGTGTTACGGACCGGGGACTTCCTGCGGGTGCCGAGGACCCACTCGCACACGGCGATGGTGCCCGCGCACCATTCCTTCTCCCACTCGCCCGCCGCGTTGGGCCGGCCCTCGGCGGCCAGCTGGGCGACCTTGGCGATCTCGGCTTCGGTGCGCAGGATCACGCCGCGCCCGCCGACCAGGTGTCCCCAGCCCTCCGAGGACCGGCGGCCGGGGATGGGCAGCCCGTCCTTGGCGCCGATCAACCAGTTCAGGGTGCTGATGACCCCGTCGGCCGGCACGACCCGGCCCTCGCGCGGAACCCGCTCGGCGGCGTCGATCTCGGCGCGCGCCTCGGCCAGGGTGGGCGGGGATCCCGAGGAGGGGCGGCCGCTGATCGGCGCCTGCTCCCGCTTGCCCAGGGCCCAGAGGATCGCCTCTCCCTGGCCGGAGGGGGCCGAGTCGGGGTTGGCCGCCTCCCACTCCCTGATCGCTTCCAGTACGGCCATCACATGTTCCGGCGGCCGCTGTACGGCGGGGCTGGCTTCGCTTTCTGCGGTCGTCATACCCCTACCGTACGAGTACCTGCCATGTCACTCCAACGTGAAGCGGTAATCCGGGCCCGTCGAACACGTTTTCCTGCCCGTTGGAACGGTCCCCCGCCCCCGGAACACCGTGGCGGGGGACCGCGTGTCAACCGCCGACGAACTCGGCGAAGGCGGCCTTCACCCTGGCCAGGATCCCGTCGGGGTCGGCGGCCCACACGTCCGCGTTGAAGATCTCCACTTCGATGTCCCCCGTGTAGCCCGCCTCGGCCACCGCCCGGGTCATCGGCGCGAAGTCGATCACCCCGTCGCCCATCACCCCCCGGCCGAGCAGCACGTCGGCGGGCAGCGGCGACAGGAAGTCGCACACCTGGTAGCTCGCGATCCGGCCCGACGCCCTCGCGATCTCCTCCAGCACCCGCGGGTCCCACCACACGTGGAAGGTGTCGACGACGACGCCCACCTGCTCGGCGGGGTGCGCCTCGGCCAGGTCGAGCGCCTGGCCGAGTGTGGACAGCACGGCCCGGTCGGCGCAGTACATCGGGTGCAGCGGTTCGAGGGCGAGCCGCACCCCGCGCTCGCCCGCGTACGGGGCCAGCACGGCCAGCGCCTCGGCGACCCGCTCCCGCGCGGCGGGCAGGTCGCGGGAGATCGTGCCCAGCGGCTCGCCGGGCACCACGCCGGGCAGGCCGCCGACCACCATGACCAGGCAGGCGGCGCCCAGCGCCGCGGCCTCGTCGATCGCCCTGCGGTTGTCGTCCAGGGCCTCGGGCCCGCCGGAGGTGAGGAACCCGCCCCGGCACAGCGACGACACCCGCAGCCCGGCGTCCGCGACGAGCTTGACGGTCTGCTCCAGACCCTGCGCGGCGACGTCCTGCCGCCACAGGCCGACGGCCTCGACGCCGTGCCGCACGCACCCGTCGACGGCCTCGGCCACCGACCACCGCTTCGTGGTCCACTGGTTCAGCGAGAACCGGCTCGTACGCGCTCTCACAGGCCGTTCACCGCCAGCAGGGAGCGCATCCGGGAGACCGCCAGCTCGGGGTCGGCCAGCAGCCCGGCCCCGTCGGCCAGGCGGAAAACCTCGGCCAGGTGGGGCAGGGAACGGGCCGCCTGGGCGCCGTTGACCATGGCGAAGGCGTCCTGGTGGCCGTTGAGCCACGCCAGGAGGACGATGCCCGTCTTGTAGTTGTACGTCGGGGCCTCGAAGATCTTCCGCGAGAGCGGGACCGTGGGCTCCATGATCTCGTCGTACCGCCCGAGGTCGCCCGCGTCGAGCGCCTCCAGGGCCGCCGCGGCCGCGGGGGCGATCGCGTCGAAGATCCCCAGGAGGGCGTGGCTGCCCGATTTGATGAGCGAGGGGTAGTTGAAGTCGTCGCCGGTGTAGAGCCGCACGCCCTCGGGCAGCGCCGCGCGCAGCCCGATCTCGTGCTCGGCGTCCAGCAGCGAGACCTTGACCCCGTCCACCTTCGCCGCGTGGTCGCGGATCAGGGACAGGAAGGACGCGGTGGCCTCGGACACGTCCCGCGAACCCCAGTAGCCCGCCAGGTTCGGGTCGAACATCTCGCCCAGCCAGTGCAGGACCACCGGGCGGTCGACCCGGGAGAACAGCTCGCCGTAGACCCGGTGGTAGTCCTCCGGGCCCCGCGCGATCGCGGCCAGCTGACGGCTCGCCATCACGATGACCCCGGCGCCCGCGTCCCGCACGGTCTCGATCTGCTCGGTGTAGGCCGCCACGACCTCGTCCAGGGTCCGGGCGTGCGGGGCCTGGTCGGTCCCCGCGCCGCAGGCCACCAGCTCCGCCGGGTCGCCGAAGGCCTTCGCCTCGGTGGCGCTGCGCCGGATCAGCTCGCGGGTGGCCGCCCAGTCGAGACCCATGTTGCGCTGCGCGGTGTCCATGGCGTCGGCGACCCGCAGCCCGTACGACCACAGGTGGTGCCGGAAGCGCAGGGTGGCGTCCCAGTCGACGGCGGCGGGGGAGCCGGGGGTGTTGTCGCCGAGCGGGTCGGCGACCACGTGGGCGGCGGCGTAGACGGTGCGGCTCACCGCCGGGCCCGCGGGCCTGGTCCAGGTGACCCGCTCGCGCAGGGTGTGCTCCCCGCCGGGCAGCGCGATCCTCAGGGTGGTCATCAGGGCTCCACCGGCAGGCGGCGGCCCTCGGCGGAGGAGCGCAGGCCCAGCTCGGCGAGGCGGACGCCGCGCGCGCCCGAGGCGAAGTCGTAGGGGAAGGGCGCGTCCTCGACCACGTGGCGGACGAACAGCTCCCACTGGATCTTGAAGCCGTTGTCGAACTCCGCGTTGTCGGGCACCTCCTGCCAGCCGTCCCTGAAGCGGGCGGTGGCGGGCAGGTCGGGGTTCCAGACCGGCTTGGGAGTGGCGGCGCGGTGCTGGATCCGGCAGTTGCGCAGGCCCGCGACGGCGCTGCCGTGCGTGCCGTCCACCTGGAACTCCACCAGCTCGTCGCGGTTCACCCTGACGCTCCAGGAGGAGTTGATCTGCGCGATGGTCCCGCCCTCCAGCTCGAACACCCCGTAGGCGGCGTCGTCGGCGGTGGCCCGGTAGCTCTCGCCCCGCTCGTCCACCCGCTCGGGGATGTGGGTGACGGCCTGGGCGTAGACCGAGGTGACCCGGCCGAACAGGTTCTCCAGCACGTACGCCCAGTGCGGGAACATGTCGAGGACGATGCCGCCGCCGTCCTCGGTGCGGTAGTTCCACGACGGGCGCTGCGCGTCCTGCCAGTCGCCCTCGAACACCCAGTAGCCGAACTCGCCGCGCACCGACAGGATCCGGCCGAAGAAGCCGCCGTCGATCAGGCGCTTGAGCTTGAGCAGGCCCGGCAGGAAGAGCTTGTCCTGCACGACGCCGTTCTTCACACCCCTCGCGGTCGCGGCCTCGGCCAGCGCCAGCGCGTCCTCGTACGTCTCGGCGGTCGGCTTCTCCGCGTAGACGTGCTTGCCCGCCTCGATCGCCGCGAGCACGGCCTTCACCCGGGCCTGGGTGACCTGGGCGTCGAAGTAGACCAGGTTGGCGTCGTCCGCGAGGGCGGTGTCGAGGTCGGTGGTCCAGTCCGCGATGCCGTGCTCGCTCGCCAGCCTCTCCAGTTTCTCCGCGCTCCGGCCCACCAGCACCGGCCTGAGCAGAACCCTCCCGCCGCCCGACAGCGTCACGCCGCCCTGCTCGTTGATCGCCAGGACCGATCGGACCAGGTGCTGGCGGTAGCCCATGCGGCCCGTGACACCGTTCATCACGACGCCGATGCTTTGCGGGGACATCTTTTCTCCGACCTCCGATTGGAAAGCGCTTTCCTTTCCACGGTACGGCAGCCGTCCCGCCTGCTGCAAGCGCCGGGAGAAAGGAGGGGTGAGCTGGAGGGCGTCCGCGTGGGCGGCGGGCGGGCCGCGCCGGCGGCCGGTCCGGGGGTGGCGTGCGTGCCTCGCCCCGCGCCCGGAGGCGGGGCCCGCGCCGTCCTCGGCAAGGAAGGCGACTTCGCCGGCGCGATCGGCGAGGGACCCCGGGTCGTGTTCAACGTGATCGACCGGCACGCTGCGCGGCTGCTTCGTCGACGACGAGGGCACGAATCCGGCCGGCACCGCCGCAGTCGCCTACGAGCCGTGTCGCGCGGTCGGAACCCTGCCCGCCCCAGGGGTCCGTCAGATTTTGGTGGACCATTCCCTTCGAATTACCTGCCCTGATTTGTAGTAATTGACCTATTTTGAGTGCTTTTGATAGCTAATGTCGGGTATTTCTTCTTCGCTGAGACAGCGGCGGCCTCGCCGCTTCGGCTCCTGCCGATGCGACGGGCCGCACGACCAGCAAAGGAGATGACTGCCATGTCCACCAGAATTCGCCAAGCGATCGTAGTCGCCGTCGCCGGTATCGCGATTATCGGCAGCGGCACGATGAACGTGGCCTCGGCCGGCACGGCCTCCACGAAGACGGCGGTAGCCGATGCTTCACAGCGCGCGGCAATGGCAAGCACGTCCCAGGCCAAGCCCTGCCATGAAGACAAGCACTGCTCGCAGGGCTACAGCGCCGGGTACAGCGCCGGAAGGGCCTCCTGTAAAAGCGAGCGGCGGCGAGAGTACAGGCGGGAGAGCGGTCGCGGCTTCGGACGGTTCCAAACCGGGTTCGACATGGGATATGACCGAGCCCGTGCCAGGTTCTGCTGACGAAGAATAGGCACCCGAGAATTCGAGGTGCCGGCGGCTCCCGACCTTCCCTCCGGAGGTCGGGAGCCGCCGCCGCGACCGATCTCCGACGACGCCGGGCCGAGCGGGGAGCGAACGCGATGACGTCGTCGGTGGGTTCGGGCATGGGGGCCTCCCGTGGGCGCGTTCTGCATTACCGGCGGAAGCGGCGATCATCGGTACCGATGACGCCGTGCAGACGCACGCGGCCACGTTGATCATGTGAATTCCCTGGTCAAGCGTCATTCGTGTCTTCGGCCGGGGACCGGTAAACTCCGGTCACCGATCGTTCGGAGATGGGGGCTAGGGTGTCGGCCATCCGGCTGCTGGTGCTCGGGGCCGTCCGCGAACGCGGCCGGGCGCACGGTTACCAGGTGCGCGGAGACCTGGAGAGCTGGGGCGCGCACGAGTGGTCCACGGCCAAGCCCGGCTCGATCTACCACGCGCTCAGGCAGATGGCCAAGCAGGGGCTGCTGCGTGCCCACGAGATGGCGCCGAGCGCCGCGGGCGGACCGCCGCGCGTGGAGTACGAGCTCACCGACGCGGGTGACGCGGAGTTCCTGGACATGTTGCGCAAGGCCCTGGCCAGGCACGACCAGAAGATCGACGAGCTGACGGCCGGGGTGGGCTTCCTCACCTGCCTGCCCAGGGAAGAGGTGGTCGCGCTGCTCAAGAAGCGGCTGGCGGCACTCGACGGCTGGCGGGCGGAGGTCGCCCGCCACTGGACGGCCGACGACGCCGACTCCCGGGACTGGGAGCCGATCGCCGAGATCATGCGACTCTGGACGCACTTCTCCGGCAGCGGCGCCGAGTGGACCCGCGGGCTGATCGAACGCCTGGAAAGGGACGCGCGCGCGTCCTGAGGGAGGCCGTGCCGGTGCCGTCGGCTTCCGGTGGACACGAGTGGACATGGGCGATCGCCGCTACACTCGGCTCCGGCAATAGTAAAATTTGACTACTGCTCATCCGGAGGAGCGAGATGGCCGACGAGACGACCGTGCCGGCACTGCCCTGCCGATCGATCGACGAGATCGAGGAGTTCTACACCGCGCTGGGTTTCACCAGGACCTACCACCAGGTTCGCCCGAACCCGTACCTCGCCCTACGGCGGGAGGACATCCATCTGCACTTCTTCGCCATCCCGGGCTTCAACCCGGAGGACTCCTACGGCACCTGCATCATCACCGTCCCCGATACCGGAGCTCTCTTCAGCGCCTTCGCCGAGGGCATGCGATCCGCGTACGGCAAGCTCCTGATCTCCGGGATCCCCCGGATGACCAGGCCGCGGAAGCGGAAGAACGCCGGCGACCTCGCCGGGTTCACGATCGTCGACCCGGGAGGGAACTGGATCCGGATCTTCCCCGCGGCCGCGGCCGCGGACCGGGAGGAACCTCCGGCGGGCAGGCTCGCCACGGCGGTGCGGAACGCCGTCGTCATGGGCGACTCCCACGGCGATCACCGGCAGGCCGCCAAGATTCTCGACGGCGCGCTGGCGCGAGCCGGGGACGCGCCGAACGCGGACCTCGTCGAAGCGCTCGTCTACCGCGCGGAGATGGCCCTGGCGCTCTCCGACCACGGGCGGGCGGGCGAGCTGCTGGCCCGCGTCCGCGAGATCCCCCTGGACGCCGCGGAGCGGGAACGGCTGGCCGACTCGCTGGCCGGCGCCGACGACATCGAGACGATCCTGTCGGCCGGTTGAGCCTGGCGAGGATTCCGGCGTTCACCAGATCTTCATGCCGTATTGGCAGGGGAAAGGGAGGGCCGCGCCTTTCCGCGCGCCGTGTCGTCGCAGATCAAACGCATCCGATCATGGACCGAGGCAGTATCCGACCAAGCGCGCCCTGACTCGTCGTCAAACCATGACATTTAAGCATTTGTCATGAGTTGAGACGTTCCGTCTGTCGTCCTCTCGCCGTGCCCAGACCCCCCGACTGGCCGAGGTGGAGCGACAGAAGGGGCCACTCGTGAAACGAGTCGTCACCGGGATTTCCGCTGCCCTCACGGCAATTCTCCTCACCGTCTCCCTGACGACGGGAACGGCCTCGGCGACCCCGCCGAACATCCCCTCGGCGGCCACCGCCGCCAGCAGGCTGGCGACGCTCACCGTCGCCCCGGAGACCAACCAGTCCTCCTACGACCGGTCGCTGTTCAACCACTGGATCACCATCAGCGGCGCCTGCAACACCCGCGAGACGGTGCTCAAGAGGGACGGTACGGGAGTGGTCGTCAACTCCAGCTGCGTGCCCACCTCCGGCAGCTGGTACTCCCCGTTCGACGGCGCCACCTGGACCGCCGCGAGCGACGTCGACATCGACCACATGGTGCCGCTCGCCGAGGCGTGGCGCTCGGGCGCCTACGCCTGGACCAGCGCGCAGCGCCAGTCCTACGCCAACGACCTGGGCGGCCCCGAGCTGTGGGCGGTCACCGACGACGTCAACCAGGCCAAGGGCGACCAGGACCCCTCGACGTGGCAGCCGCCGCTGGGAGGCTTCGACTGCACCTACGCCAGGGCGTGGATCCAGGTGAAGTATTACTGGAAGCTGACGCTGCAGAGCTCGGAGAAGAGCGCCCTGCAGGGCATGCTCGCGACCTGCTGAGCGTCTCGTCCCTCTGGTCGGAGGGACGAGACGCCCGCCGTCCGCGTGACGGGGAGATCCCGCGTCGGGTCCCGCGCCCCGGCTCAGGGGTGGGGGCGGGACCCGGGGCCTCCCCGTCACGCGACGGCCGCCGTGAGACCGGCCAGGCCGGTCAGGCCGTACGGCTGGCGGAGACGGAGACGGAGACGGAAACGAAGACGGAGATCACGGGGCCGCGATGGTGTACGTCGCACCCGCCTGGGTCGGGAAGGTGATCACGTTGCCGCCGACGGTGTGGGCCACCGTGCCGCCGCCGACCCGGTCGACCACGATCGTCCGGCCGGGCCAGGGGTGCTGCAGGCGCACCTGGCGGCCCGCCTCGCTGGTGATGTCCACGTAGGTCACGCGACCGCCGGAGAACGCGCTGGAGACGACCAGGGCGCCCTTCTCCCGCAGCTTGACGAAGCTCGCGTTCCTGTTCGACGGCCAGACGGGGAACACCCGCATGACGCCGCCGTCACTTTGCAGCATCAGGTTGTTGACCGCCTCGATCGCCCCGCCCTTCTCGATCCCGTGGTGGGGGGTCGCGGACGGGCAGGTTGGCGTCCAGCTTGGCGCTGATCTGGTTCTTGAGCCTGTCGATCAGGCTCTGCGCCGGACGGCCCACCCGCGATGCCCGGATCGGACAGCCGGCCGGGCGGGTCCTCGACGCCCAGGCCGCGCAGCGCGGAGTCGAGCAGGCCGTCGTCGGTGAGGACGACCTGCCGGATGACGCTGACCACCACCGAGCTCAGCACCACGGGGGTGAAGAACACCCTCCGCGGCGCGACGTGGAGCCGGGTGGGCCGGTCGAGCAGCTGCGCGATGAGCAGGCCGCCCACGTTGGCCGGCACCATCACGATGACGGTCACCACGACGGTGTTCGCCAGCGCCTTGAGGAACTCGGCGTCGCCCAGCGGCTCGGTGTAGTTGCGCAGCCCCACTCGTCTGGTCGGCGGGTTGAACGGGTTGCGGTTGGTCAGGCCGTAGTACGCGGTCATGCCGATCGGCACCAGGACGAACAGCAGGTACGCCAGCAGCCCGGGAAGGGCGAACAGGGCAAGGTGGTGATCCTGCCGCTCACCCGCCGCCGGCCGCGGACGGGGGCGGCCGCGAGGGTCAGGCGGCCGGGGAGGGTGGGCGGTGCGCCGCGTGACGGTGCCGGTGGAGCTCCTCGCGCGGGGATCGGGGGAGTCGGCCCCCGGGACCTGACGGCTCCGGCGCCGTCGTCGCCCCGCCGCCGTCCCCGCGAGGCGAATGTCCAGGCTTCTTCGCCGGCCGCGTGAAAAGCGCGCGGCAGCGCGTACCCGTGCGTGTCGAGCCGGACACGAAGGGTAGTCGTCCTTTGGGGGGATTCCCGCGAGGGCGGATGTGACGACGGCGATTCGTGAGACCAGGTGGAGGGCTTCGGGCATGGAGACGGGAAAGCTCGCGGAGGTATTTCTGGACAGCGCCTACGAATCGGTCGGGCGGGCGCGCCGCGAGACGCACGAGGCCCTCGGGCCGGACCACGTCCTGCTGCCGGACGTCGTCCAGGTGGTCTCGGAACTGCTGGCGAACGCCGTGGAGCACGCCGACCGCGGACTGGTGGGCGACCTGATCGGCCTGACGCTGACCGCCACCCTCGACTCCGTCCACGTCGAGGTCTCCGATCCCGGCTCCGCCTCCCGCGCCCCGCACATCCCGCGGGACCTGCCTCCCGGTGCCAGGCGCGGGCGCGGCCTGCTCATCGTCGACCGGCTCTCCGGCGGGCGCTGGGGGACCCGCGAGCACGGCCCGGGGCTGGGCCGGACGGTGTGGTGCGCCGTTCCCTACGTGCGGCCGGAGCCACCCGCGGCGGAGGAGGAAGAGGCGGAGCGGTTCTCGTCGTGGGCCCTCTCGGCGGCCTGCCGGAACTGAGCCGGAACGTTCCCGCAGGCCGGGGAGCCGGGCCAGGAAGCCGGGCGGGGGAGCCGGGCCGGAGCGGGCCATGCCCGCCCGGGTCCCGGAAGTAGTGATCTACTTTGTAAAAGGCGGGGGTCTCACGCCTGCCCCTTGATCTCCAGACGGAGCAGCGCCTTGGCGATCGGATGGGCGGTCAGCCCGATCTGCCACTCACGGGCGCCCAGCTCGCGCAGCCGGGCGGTCACGGCCTCGTCGTCGATGACCGGGGGAGGCTCCCAGGTCAGCCGGCGTACCGCGTCGGGCTGGATCAGGTTCTCCGCGGGCATGTGGTGCTCGTCGGCGAGCGCGGCCACCACGGCCCTGGCGGCGGCCAGCCGGCGGGCGGCCACCGGGTCGCGGTCCATCCACCGGTTGGCCGGCGGCGGTCCGTCGCCGGGGGTGCTGGGCTGCGGCAGCTCCGCCTCGGGCAGCGAGCGGGCGGTGCCGATCGCGGCCAGCCAGTCGCGCAGATGCCGCCGGGCGCTGCGGCCGGTGAACGGGGGGATGTCGGTGAGCGCCTTGGTGGTGCGGGGCAGCTCCAGCGCGGCCGTGACGATCGCCGAGTCCGGCAGGACCCGGCCGGGGGCGACGTCGGACTCGCGGGCGAGCCCGTCGCGCAGCGTCCACAGCTCCCGTACCACCGCCAGCCCGCGCAGCGAGCGGACCTTGTGGATCCCCGAGGTACGCCGCCACGGGTCGGAGCGCGGGGCGGGGACCTTGTGCGCGAGCACGGCGGCGAACTCCTCACGGGCCCACGCCAGCTTGCCGCTGGAGACCAGCTCCTCGTACAGGACGTCGCGGAGCTCGATCAGCACCTCGACGTCGAGTGCGGCGTAGCGCAGCCAGTCCTCCGGCAGCGGGCGGGTGGACCAGTCGGCGGCCGAGTGGCCCTTCTCCAGCCTGAATCCGAGGACGTTCTCCACCATCAGGCCGAGCCCGACCCGCTCGTAGCCGAGCAACCGGCCGGCCAGCTCGGTGTCGAACAGCTCGCGCGGGTGGAAACCCAGCTCGGCCAGGCACGGCAGGTCCTGGGAGGCCGCGTGCAGCACGATCTCCGCGTCGGCCAGCGCCGCGTCTAGCCCCGACAGGTCGGGGCAGTGGATGGGGTCGATCAGGGCGCTGCCCGCGCCGGCCCGGCGCAGCTGGACCAGGTAGGCGCGGCCACTGTAGCGATAGCCGGAGGCGCGCTCGGCGTCGACGGCGACGGGGCCGGTGCCCTCGGCGAAGGCGCGCACCATGCGTGCGAGAGCGGCCGGGTCCTCGATGACGGGTGGGATTCCCTCGCGAGGTTCCAGCAGCGGGACTACGGTCGTCTCATCGGTCACGTTCTGAAGGGCTCCGGATCTTCGCGACGGCGCGGCGGCAGCGCCGCCACGTCGGGTGGCAGGGGTGGTATGCCCGCGGCAAGGCACATCAGGTCGCACCAGGCGGCGACATGGCCGGAGAGGTCCTCCTGCAGCGGCGACCAGGACGCGCGCAGCTCCAGCTCGGTGGTCACCGGGTCTTCGGCCTTGTTGCCGAAGCCCTCGGAGACCGCCCGGGTGACGGTGCCTCCGGCGGCGGCGTAGCCGGCGTCGTGCGCGTCGAGCGACTCGGTGAGCCAGCTCCACGCGACGGGCCCGAGCAGCGGGTCCTCGGTGATCTCCGGCTCCATGTCGGCCCGCACGTAGGCGACGAGCCGGAACTGGCCGTCCCAGCCACGCTGGCCGTCGGGGTCGAAGAGCACGATGAGGCGGCCGACGGCGAGCTCGTCGTCGTCGCGGTACACCGACGCGCCGATCGCGGCCGAGTAGGGGGCCAGGCGCTGCGGGGCCGGGATGTCCTCCAGCTCGATCTCGGGCCTGACCTCCGCGGGGCGCATGCTCGCCACCGCGCGCCTGAAGGCGGCGGGAGCGGGCGGCGCGTCACCGACGGTCATATCGGAAGCGTAGGTCGAAACTGAGCGCATGGGGACCACTGGGGTATGTGTAGGAGCCATTGGAGCCGATCAAGCCGCTGCCGGAGGCCTGCGGAGGGCGGGGACGACCCCGCCGACGGGAACTCCTGGAAAGAGCGCGCGACCGCGCGTGGCGCCGGCCCGTGCGGTGCGGGGCCGTTCCGGGCTCCCGTCTCGGCCTTGGTCGCCGGAGTGGGGTCGTGGTCGTGGAACCCGTCCGCGGGCGCAGGAGGCACGGTGCTCACCGCGATGTTCGGGTGAACTCCACATGGTGGACATCGCACGGGCCTTTCGTCGGGTCGTGGTCCGACGTTGGCACGTCGCGCCGACATTTCCGCGCAGCGTGCTCGGCGTGTCCCCAAAGTGGTGCGGGAATCGATGCCGCGCGGTGAGTTGGCGAACATTTGGACCAGCCGGGGGCCGGGCCAGGATCGCCGATGGGAGGAACTGTACCCGGAAACATGATCGCTTCGCTCCGCGCGACGGCACTTGTCGCGTACCAACATCGGATTTCAGTGGACGAAGCTCTCAAAACCGGTAAGACACGATCATTGTCATCACTTGGTCGTGCCTGGGTGGTGTGAGGTGGGATCTCATTGGATAGTCGGTGATTTCGTATCGACCTCACCGGTCGGCGGCCTTGGTGAGCCGACCGGTCCCCCGACGTGGCACCCTGGTGGGGTGACTTCCGAGCCCGCCGACTCCGCTTTCCTGCGCGCCTGCCGCCGCCGGCCCGTCTCCCACACCCCGGTGTGGTTCATGCGCCAGGCAGGGCGCTCGCTGCCCGAGTACCGGGCGCTCCGCGAGGGGGTGCCGATGCTCACGGCCTGCGCCACCCCCGAGCTGGTCGTGGAGATCACGATGCAGCCGGTCCGCCGCTACGGCGTGGACGCGGCCATCCTCTTCAGCGACATCGTCGTGCCGCTCAAGGCGATCGGCGTCGACCTCGACATCAAGCCCGGCGTCGGGCCGGTGGTGGCCGCGCCGATCAGGGACGCCGAGGCGGCCAGGGCGCTGCGCCCGATCGAGCCGGACGACGTCTCCTACGTCACCGAGGCCGTCCAGGCGCTGACGAAGGAGCTGGGCGCGACCCCCCTGATCGGTTTCGCGGGAGCGCCGTTCACGCTGGCGTCCTACCTCATCGAGGGCGGCCCCTCCAAGAACCACGACCACACCAAGGCCATGATGTACGGCGAGCCGGAGCTGTGGCACGCCCTCATGGACCGGCTGACCGAGATCACCCTGGGCTTCCTGCGCGTGCAGCTCGCGGCCGGGGCCTCCGCCGTCCAGCTCTTCGACTCCTGGGTGGGGGCGGTCTCGCCCGACGACTACCGCGAGTTCGTCCTCCCCTACACCAGCCGGATCTTCGCGGGCCTGGCCGGCCTGGACGTCCCGCGCATCCACTTCGGCGTCGGCACCGGCGAGCTGCTCGGCCTGCTCGGCGAGGCGGGGGCCGACGTCGTGGGCGTCGACTGGCGGGTCCCGCTCGACGAGGCCGCCCCGCGGGTCGGTCCTGGCAAGGCGCTGCAGGGCAACCTGGACCCGGCGATCCTGCTCGCCCCGTGGGAGGTCGTGGAGCGCCGCGCGGGCGACATCCTCGCCCGCGCGTCCAAGATCGAGGGTCATGTGTTCAACCTGGGGCACGGAGTGCTGCCCGGCACCGATCCCGACCAGCTGGCCCGCCTCACCGACTTCGTCCACGAGGCCTCGGCCCGCTGACCGTCCCGCTCGCCGAGGCCCGCTCACCGGGGTTCGTCCGCCGGGGTTCGTTCGCCCGGCCCCGTTCCCCGGAGGCGTTCACCCGGGGGTGTCGTTCCTTCGCGGGCTCATGGGGACGGGCCCCTCGTCGTCCTCCACCCTGTCATCGCCGTCGTCGACCTCCCTCTCCCTGTCCTCGACCGGCGCGGGGTCCGGGTCCGCCGGCGCGGGAGCGAGCGGCCTGTCGCCCCGCCCGCCGCGGCGCAGGCGCAGCAGGAAGGCCAGCACCAGCCAGACCAGGCCGATCAGGACCAGCCAGGGGAGCAGCACGCCCAGCAGCGTCAGGCCGATCTTGACGGCGGCGACGAAGGCGCTCCACCCCGTTTCCAGGCCGCCGAAGAAGCCGGACGGCTCGTCGTCCTCCTCCTGGACCACCGCCGCCGGGCCGACCAGGTTCAGCGTCAGCGTCGCCATGCTCGTCTGCGAGGCGAGGGTCCTCTGCCTGGCCTGCAGTGACTCCAGCTCGCTCTCGCGGTTGGAGACCTCCCGCTCCACGTCGAGCACCTCGCCGATGGTGTTGGCCCGCTTCAGCAGCGTGCGCAGCGAGTCGAGCGCGGCCTTGGCCGACTTCAGCCGGCTCTCCACGTCGGCCATCTGCTCGGTGACGTCCTTGGTGTTCTGCTGCAGCGACTCGCGCGTGCCCAGGTCCTTGCCCAGGCGGTCGAGCGTTCCCGGGTAGTTCCCCGGGGGGATCTTGAAGACCAGCGTCGCGGAGCCCTCGCCGTTGGAGTGGGCGTCCGACCTCTCCCTGGCCAGGTAGCCGCCCGCGGTGGTGACGATCTGCCGGGCGCGGTCCGCCGCGGCGGTGACGTCCTTGGCCCTCACCGTCATCTCCGCGGTGTAGACGATCGCCCGGTCCTCCGGGACCACCTTCACCTGGGCGGTGTTCTGGGAGTCGGACTGGGACGCCGGGGACACCGGGGACGCGGAGGACGCGGCGGCATCCCTGGCGGCAGACTCCCCCTCGGGAGCCCGCATGTCGGAGTCGGCGGCGGGTGCCGCGGCGCCGGACGTGCTCTGTAACTCGCCGCCACCGCAGGCGGACACCAACAGCGCCAGGCCCACCAGGGGGACCGCCAGGCGCGGGCCGTACCGGAATCTGCTCATGAACATCATGACGGCGGGCGCGGCGGAGGGGTTCGGCGAAGGGCAGTCACGATGGCGTCACGTTCTCCGCGCCGTCGGGTCACGGGGGCGCCGGGCGGGATGCGCGGGCGGGCGGGGGGACCGATACGGTCGGGTCATGGAAGGCAAGCGGAGGCATGTGGTGGTCGTCGGCGGCGGGATCGCCGGACTGGCCGCCGCGTGGCACCTGCGGCGGCACGGCGAGCACCTCAGGGTGACCGTCCTCGACGGTGCCTCGCGGATCGGCGGCAAGCTCCACGCCACCGAGGTGGCGGGTGTCGCGATGGACGCGGGGGCCGAGGCGATGCTCGCCCGGCGGCCCGAGGGCAAGGAACTGGCCAGGCTGGCCGGGCTGGGCGAGGAGCTGAGGCTCCCCGGCACCACCAAGGCGGGCATCCTGACCAGGGGCGTGCTGCGGCCCATGCCGGAGGGGCACGTCATGGGCGTCCCCTCCGACGTCCTCGCGCTGGCCAGGTCGGGCGTCCTGAGCCCGGCGGGCCTGGCCCGGGTGCCGCTGGACCACGTCCTGCCGGCCACGCGCGTCACCAACGACGTGTCGGTGGCGGCGTACATCCGGGCGAGGATGGGCGAGGAGGTGGTCGACCGGCTCGTCGAGCCGCTGCTCGGCGGCGTCTACGCGGGCAGGGCCGAGCGGCTCTCGCTGGACGCGACCATGCCGAGGATCGCCATCGCGGCCAGGTCCGAGCGGTCGCTGCTCACCGCGGCCAGGGAGATCGCCGCCGACGCCCCCAAGGACGCCGGACCCGTCTTCACCACCCTGAGCAGGGGGATGGGCAGCCTGCCCGAGGCCGTCGCCGCCGCCTCGGGGGCCGAGATCAGGACCGGTGTCACGGTCCGGGAGCTGCGCAGGACCGAGGACGGCTGGCTGCTGGTCACCGGCCCCGTCCCCGCGCCTGAGACCGTCGAGGCCGACGCGGTTATCGTCGCCGTTCCGGCCCCCGCGGCGAGCCGCCTGCTCGCCGCGGAGGTGCCCCGGGCCGCCGCCGAACTGGCCAGGATCGAGTACGCCAGCATGGCCATCGTCACCCTCGCCTATCCGCGCGAGGCGTTCCCCAAACCGCCGACCGGCAGCGGCTACCTGGTCCCGGCCGTCGACGGGCGCCCGATCAAGGCCGCCACGTTCAGCTCGGTCAAGTGGCCGCACCTGGCGGAGAGCGACCCCAACCTGGTCCTGCTGCGCTGCTCGATCGGCAGGATCGGCGAGGAGGCCGTGCTCCAGCGCGACGACGCGGAACTGGTCGCGCTGGCGATGGCCGAGATGGTCGAGGTCATGGGCGTGCGCGGGCTGCCCCGCGACTCCCGGGTGACCCGCTGGGGAGGCTCCCTGCCGCAGTACGAGGTGGGCCACCTCGACCGGGTGGCCCGCATCCGGGCCGCCGCGGCCGACCAGCCGGGCCTGGCCCTGTGCGGTGCCGCCTACGACGGCCTCGGCATCCCCGCCTGCGTCGCCACCGCCCGCACCGCGGCGGCCCGGATTCTCGACCACCTGGACCCCGCGGGAGAATGGCAGGACAGCACCGATTCGTTGACAAAGGGGTGACGATGACGGACGGGAACCCGCGGCCCAAGGCGCGCGACCTGAACCAGGTGATCCGCTACACGATGTGGTCGGTCTTCAGGATGAAGGAGCACTGCCCGGGACACCGCGAGGGCATGGCCGCCGAGGTCGAGGAGCTCATGGCCCAGATGGGGCGCAAGGACGTGGTCACCCGCGGCCTGTACGACGTGGCGGGCTTCCGCGCCGACGCCGACTTCATGTTCTGGTGGCACGCCCCGACGGCCGAGGACCTGCAGGAGACCTACTCGCGCTTCCGCCGCACCGGCCTGGGGCAGCTGGCCGAGCCGGTCTGGTCGGCGATGGCGCTGCACCGCCCGGCCGAGTTCAACAAGTCACACATCCCGGCCTTCCTGGCCGAGGAGGAGCCACGGGCGTACGTGAGCGTCTACCCGTTCGTGCGCTCCCTGGAGTGGTACCTGCTGGACGACGCAGACCGCCGCCGGATGCTCGCCGAGCACGGCAGGATGGCCCGCGACTATCCCGACGTGCGGGCCAACACCGTCGCCTGCTTCTCGCTGAACGACTACGAGTGGATGCTGGCGTTCGAGGCCGACGAGCTGCACCGCATCGTCGACCTGATGCGCGTCCTGCGCGGCGCCGAGGCCCGGCGGCACACCCGCGAGGAGATCCCCTTCTACACCGGGGTCCGCAAGCCCCCGAGCGAGCTGATCGCGGCACTGCCTTGACGCGCTCCCCGGCCTGAAGGCCGGGGATTCAGCCTGTGCCGCGTCAAGCGGCACCTCTGAGGCTTCCTGCGCAGGCTTCGCGCGTTCCCGCGCCACCGCCGGGTCCGGCCCGGCGAAGGCGCGGTTTCCGCGAGCCTCGCGAAAGCCGTGAGTCCCGCGGACTCCGCGGATTCTGGGGGTTCGGCGGGTTCTGGGAGGTTCGGGAGTTCCGCCAGGTGAAGGATGTGTCTCCTGGGACGACCCCGCGAAAAATAATCCCGTGAAGGTCTCTTTACCGCTCCTTGGCTTTGTCATACTCGGGGAAAATCACCTGTCTATGTGAGGCCAAGGGTGAAAAGGGGCGAAGGTCTGGCACGATCCAGGCGGCGTGCTCGGGGGCGCCGGAGGAAGAAGTCTCGCTCGCACGTTCTCGAGGTCTCGGTGGCCGTCGTCGCCTTCGCGGTGGGGGCCCTCGCGGTGAGCGGGTGGTTCTCCGGTGGGGCGGCCCCCGCGGGCGGGACGGCTCGGGCGCCGGTTCCCGGCGGCGTGGCCGCCATGGCGCCCCCCGGGGCCCCGGCGGCCGGCACGGTGGTCGCCGCCGATGTGGACGGGAAGGGTGAGGGGAGCGAGGAGACGGCCGAGAAGCGGGCCAAGGCCGAGAAGAAACGCCAGAAGGACAGGGAGACCGAGGCGTCGGGGCCTTCCAGGCACACCGACAAGAAGGCGGTGGCCTACTTCGAGAGCCGTAAGGTGACCAAGCGGATCAAGGACATCCGCATGGTCGGCGGCTATCTGCGGATATATACAGACTTGCCGGAGACGGCGGACAACTCGAAGCAGGCGATCAAGCTCTGCGAGGCGGGCGTCGACTATCTCGTCGGAGAGCTCGGCATGCCCAGCCCCGTCGTCTTCGTCCAGGCCGAGTTCGGGGAGAACGGCAACCCGGTCCTGGCCAACGTCCTCGGCCCCGACGACGCCGACTGCCGCCTCACCTACCCGAGTCCGCGATAGTCGACGCGGGGGGCGCCGGGGTCACCCGGACCCTGGTCCTGCCGCAGATCGAGCAGCGCTGGGTGACCACCCGGCCGATGGTCTCGATGATCTCCCATCTGTGGCGGAGATGCACGGGAGCTCCTTAGGTGAACACGCTACGGATGTGTCCGAGCACTACGCGTCATCTCGCTCTGCCCCTCCTGGAGGCGATTAACCTCCGGACGGAGCGAGGCGGCCGTCCGAGCGCGGGAAGGCCCCGCCGGAGGTCGGTCCGGCGGGGCCTTCCACAGGTGAGCCGGTAGCCTACTCGACGGGCTCCAGCCTCAGCGAGATGGAGTTGATGCAGTAGCGGTCGTCGGTGGGCGTCCCATAGCCCTCGCCGTGGAACACGTGGCCGAGGTGCGAGTCGCAGGTCGCGCACCTGACCTCGACGCGGGTCATGCCCATCGAGCGGTCCTCGATCAGCGTCACGGCCTCGGACTTCGACGGCTCGTAGAAGCTGGGCCAGCCGCAATGACTGTCGAATTTGGTATCGGACCGGAACAGTTCGGTGCCGCAGGCCCGGCAGCTGTAGACGCCCACTGTCTTGGTGTCGACGTACTCGCCGGTGAAGGGACGCTCGGTCCCCGCCTGGCGGAGCACGCGGAACTCCTCGGGAGAGAGCTGGACGCGCCATTCGGCGTCGCTCTTTACCACCTTGTCCATTCCACCAGCCTATGCGGTCGCCGAAGCGGGCGGAGGGGCGAGTCCCGGCGTCGGGCGCCTGGCACGTACGCCCGGCTGATACGCCCGGAAAAAATCTTGATAGGCGAAGCATCCTTTGATGACCGTTTTGGCGTCTTTAATGGTGTGGAGGGTGGTTCACCTTCCCGTTGAGGGGTGAAATCATCTGCCGGTCGTCCGCGTACCGCGGATCGGCCACAATGCCGCCGTCCGGGTGGCGCGCCAGCGCCCGGACACCGGTGGGTACGGCAGGTGATTGTGCGGTCCGTCCCGTCGAGTGCCCGGTCCCGCCGCCGTGGCGGCTCCGGGGCGGACCTACCCGTTCTCAGGCGGTTCCCGTCCCGCCGCGACGGCCCGGTTTTCGGCTGGTCTACGGTTGGTCCCGACCGGCGGGCGGACGCCCGCGCCTCCCCTCACCCAGGACGGGCTCCCTTGAGCGACCGCGACCACGACCACGACCACGATGCGGCCCCCGTCGACCCCCGCCCGGCCGGCCGTTCCCACATCGGGGTCAGCTGCAGCTTCGTCTGTCACGACGGCGAGGGCCGGATCCTCCTGCACCTGCGTGGTCCCGGGGCGAGGGACAGCCGTGAGGTGTGGGACTCGGGGGCGGGCGAGCTCGGGTTCGGCGAGGACTTCGAGGAGTGCGTCCGGCGCGAGGTCGGCGAGGAGTTCGGCGCCACCGCCCTGGACGTGGTCCAGGTGGGGGTGGCCAACGTGAGGCGGACCTCGGGCGGGCTGCTGACGCACTGGGTGTCCGTCCAGTTCGCGGTGCTGGTCGATCCGCGGGAGGTCACGCCGTCGGAGCCTGACCGCATCGGGAACCTGACCTGGTTCGGTGAGGGAGAGCTGCCGACCGGCCTTCACCCCGCGCTGCCGGGCCTCCTCGCCCGCGCGGCCCCCCACCTCGGCTGGTCGGCCGCGCACGCCTGACCGGGTACGTGCCCGGGGGCCTCACCCCGCCGATGACGGCGCCGCGGAAGCCTCCTCGCCCGCCACGGGGTCCGGCCGTGCGCGGAAGCCTCCCGGACGCGCCTGCCCGGCGGGGGCCGCGGGAGCCGGGCGGGCGGCGGAGGCGGAGCCGGAGGTCAGCCCTGGCGGCGCCGCCCGAGGGTGAACGACATGTTCACGCTGACGATCCCGACCCACATGAGCACCAGGATGAACCCGAGGAGCGAGTCGCCCAGGCCGGAGTAGGACACCGCGATCGTCCCCGGCACCCCGAGCCCGAGGGAGATGATCGCCAGGGCCAGCCGCTGCCCGGCGTCCACGGAGGGGCGGACCCCGGGGCTCTCCGTGCGTGCGCGGGCGGCGAGCCGGTCGTCCACCCGCTTGTCGATCTCCTGGTCCACCTTCTCCAGGAAACCCTCGACGAGGGAGTCTTCGTATTCCGGCCCGAGGTGCCGGCGGGCCTCGAGCGAGGCGCGCAGTTCGTCACCGGAGGAAGAGGTTCGAGGCATATTCGAGATATATCGTTTCTTTGTCGGGATGTCCATACGAACGGCGTCACGACCCCTCGCGCCGCCGGACGTACCGCGTGAAGAGGAA
Organism: Streptosporangium sp. LJ11; assembly: GCF_051918945.1. Lineage (NCBI taxonomy): Bacteria > Bacillati > Actinomycetota > Actinomycetes > Streptosporangiales > Streptosporangiaceae > Streptosporangium > Streptosporangium sp. LJ11. Next base: position 156,108 of record NZ_JBPXMB010000012.1, on the reverse strand, counting down.
CCCCTCGTCCTCCAGGACGTGGGCCAGGCGCAGGCGCGCGAGCGAGGACGGGCCGTCGAGGACCCTGGCGGCGTCCCCGCCGATCAGCACCGGGCTCACCGTGAGGCAGAGCTCGTCGACCAGGTCCGCGGCGGCCAGCTGGGCGTTGACCTTCGGGCCGCCCTCGCACAGCACCCGGGTCAGGCCGCGCTCGGCGAGCTCCCGCATCGCCAGCGCCGGATCCACCCGCTCGTCCCCGGCCACGATCACGTCGGCGTGCCTGGCGGCCTCCTCGCGACGCTCCCTGGGCGCGGCCTCGCAGGTGATGACGATCGTCCGGGCGTACGGCTCCGCCTCGGCGAACAGCGGGCCCGACAGGTCGAGGTCGAGCCCGCGGGTGATCACCGCCACCGGGGGGACGGCCGGGCGGCCCTCGCGCAGCCCTCGCCACGACGGCCTGACCCGCGCCGGGCCGTACCCCTCGGCCCGTACGGTCGCCGCCCCGGCCACGATGACGTCGGCCAGCCCGCGCAGCACCCAGAAGACGTGGCGGTCGCCCCTGCCGGACAGCTCGCCCGACAATCCCTTCAGCCAGGTCCCGCCGTCGGCGCTGGCGACCATGTTGATCCGGAGACAGGGACCGGCCGGGTAGGCGTAGGCCCGCGCGAGGTCGACCTCGGCAGAGGTCTCGGGATGGATGAGGCGCATCGCCCTACCTTCGCACGAAGGCGATCTGTGAGCTTTCCCGGCATGGTCGATAACGGTTGTGACGGCTTGTAGTGACTTCGGACGGCTCCCGATACATGATTCATCCTTGGAGACACGGGGAGGGCTGTGTGGGGCTTGTCGCGATCGTGACATGGTTGATCACCGCGATGGTCGGGATCTACCTGCTGTACCTGTGGCTCTCCGGGGGAGGGCTGCGCCAGCAGGCGACCAAGGTCACTCGGTTTCCGACATTGCTGATCTTCGCTCATCCGGTCCTGGCGGTCTCCGCCCTGGCCTGCTGGGTCGTCCACGTGCTCACCCTGGATCCGCTCTTCGCCTGGTTGTCGTTCGGCGTGCTCTCGGCCTCCGCGCTGCTGGGCTTCACGATGTTCACCCGCTGGCTGGGCGGTGGCCGCCACGCCCGCGGTGCCGAGCAGCGCTTTCCCATGGTCGCCGTCCTGCTGCACGGCGCCGTGGGGGTGGTGACCTTCGTGCTCGTCCTGCTCACCGCCGCGGTCGCGTCCGGCGCCTGAGAGGCCTCAAGGGCGCCCAAGGGACCTTCGAGGGCACCCAGGAGACCTGGAAAGACGCCTGAAAGGCCTCAAGCCGCCAAGGGATCGAGAAGGATCCCAGGACGCGCGAGAGGCCTCGAAGCGCTCTACAGGCGCGCGCAGCGCAGGATCCGCACCGAGCGCGCGGTCACCTCCACCGAGGCCTCGGCCGGCCACGACTCCTCGGCGAAGGGGGCCTCGGCCGGCCCGTCGTCCGCGGTGTCCAGCACGCGCTGCCACCGCTTGCCGTACTTCGCCTCGGGAAGGTTGAAGGACATGTCCTCGTGGTGGGCGTTGATCAGGAGCAGGAAGGAGTCGTCCGTGATCCGCTCGCCGCGCGTGCCCGGTTCGGTGATGGCGTCGCCGTTCAGGAAGACGGTCAGCGACTTGGCGTAGCCGGTGTGCCAGTCGCCGGCCGACATCTCCTCGCCGGCCGGGGTGAGCCAGACGATGTCGCGGGTCCCGTCGTCGGCCTTGTGGCCGTGGAAGAAACGGCGCCGCTGGAAGACGGGGTGCTCGCGCCGCAGCTTGGACAGGCCCCTGACGAAGTCGAGGAGCTCCCCCTCGGTGTTGACCAGCGACCAGTCGATCCAGGAGATCTCGTTGTCCTGGCAGTAGGCGTTGTTGTTGCCGCGCTGGGTCCTGCCGAACTCGTCGCCGGCCAGCAACATCGGCACGCCCTGGGAGATGAACAGGGTGACCAGGAGGTTGCGGCGCTGGCGCCGGCGCAGGCTCACGATCTCCGGGTCCTCCACCGGGCCCTCGGCGCCGCAGTTCCACGACCGGTTGTCGTCGGTGCCGTCGCGGTTGTTCTCCTTGTTGGCCTCGTTGTGCTTGCGGTCGTAGGAGACCAGGTCGGTCAGGGTGAACCCGTCGTGGCAGGTGACGAAGTTGATGGAGGCCACCGGGCGGCGCCCCGAGATGGCGTACAGGTCGGCGGACCCGGTCAGCCGGGAGGCGAACTCCGGCAGCGCGGACCCGCTCCCGCGCCAGAAGTCGCGCACGCTGTCGCGGTACTTGCCGTTCCACTCCATCCACAGCGGGGGGAAGTTGCCCACCTGGTAGCCGCCGGGCCCCACGTCCCACGGTTCGGCGATCAGCTTCACCTGGGAGATCACCGGGTCCTGCTGGATCAGGTCGAAGAAGGCGCTCAGCCGGTCGACGTCGTGCAGCTCGCGGGCGAGGGCGGAGGCCAGGTCGAACCTGAAGCCGTCCACGTGCATCTCCAGCACCCAGTAGCGCAGCGAGTCCATGATCAGCTGGAGGGCGTGCGGCGAGCGGACGTTGAGGGAGTTCCCGCAGCCGGTGTAGTCGAGGTAGTAGCGCCGGTCGCCGTCGTGCAGGCGGTAGTACGACCGGTTGTCGATGCCGCGGAAACCCAGCGTGGGCCCCATGTGGTCACCCTCGGCGGTGTGGTTGTAGACCACGTCGAGGATGACCTCGATCCCCGCCTCGTGCAGCGCCCGCACCATCGCCTTGAACTCCAGCACCTGCTCGCCGCGCTGGCCCGAGCCGGAGTAGGCGGCGTGCGGGGCCAGGTAGGCGATCGTGTTGTAGCCCCAGTAGTTGGTCAGCCCCCGGGCGACCATCGCGTGCTCGGGCACGTACTGGTGCACCGGCATCAGCTCCACCGCGGTGACGCCCAGGCTCAGCAGGTGGTCGATGACCGCCGGGTGGCCCAGCCCCGCGTAGGTGCCGCGCTGCTCCTCGGGCACCGCGGGATGGCGCATCGTGAGCCCGCGCACGTGCGCCTCGTAGATCACGGTCTGGTGGTACGGGGTCCGGGGCGACCTGTCGTTGCCCCACTCGAAGAACGGATTGATCACCACGTTCTTCGGCATGAAGGGGGCGGTGTCCTCGTCGTTGCGGGTGCCGGGATCGGTGAACTGGTACGAGAACATCGCCTCGTTCCACTTCAGGTCACCCTCGACGGCCTTGGCGTAGGGATCGAGGAGCAGCTTGGAGGGGTTGCACCGGTGCCCCTGGGAAGGGTTGTAGGGGCCGTGGACGCGGTAGCCGTACCGCTGCCCCGGCATGATCCCCGGGACGTAGCCGTGCCAGACGAACCCGTCGACCTCGGTCAGCTCGACACGCTCCTCACGGCCGTCGTCTCCGAAAAGGCAGAGTTCGACACGCTCCGCTACCTCGGAGAACAGTGAGAAGTTGGCACCCACGCCATCCCAGGTGGCGCCGAGCGGATAGGACTCTCCCGGCCAGACTGCGCGCATGTGACCCCGTTCTCCTCTGGTCCGGCTCCCTTGTGCAGGCTGTATCTCGCCCCTGTCACTTTAAGGTGGTATTGAGGAGTTTCGTATCCGGGGTATGGAGTGCTTTCCGTACCTACCCTTTTCCGTGCACGCCGTGCGACCACGCGTGACCGGAGGGGTACGCGTGGCCGCGAAGGCGTCGTGGCCGGCCCGCCGCCGGCCACCCTCGGTGACCGGTTCGAGGCGACCGTCCACTCCGGGCACCCCACCCGTGGTGAGCGCCCGGAGGGACGGTTCGACCGCGGTCAGCCCGATCGCGGAGGCAGGGCCGCGATCAGCTCAGCAGCTCGGCGTTGAGGCTGATCGTCGTGCCCGAGAGGGCCTTGCTCACCGGGCAGTTCGCCTTGGCGGTCTCGGCCGCCTCCTGGAACTGCTCGGCCGTCAGGCCGGGAACCTGGGCGCGGACCGAGATGACGATCCCGGTGATGCCCTCGCCCGGCTGGAAGGTCACGTCCGCCTTCGTCTCCACGGTCTGGGGCGGGGTGCCGGCCTGGGCCAGCCCGTGGGAGAGAGCCATCGAGAAGCACGAGGAGTGGGCGGCCGCGATGAGCTCCTCCGGGGAGGTCTTGCCGTTGGCCTGCTCGGCGCGCGAGGGCCAGGACACGTCGAACGTGCCCACCCCGGAGGAGTCGAGGGAGACGCTGCCCGAACCGTCGAGCAGCGCGCCCTTCCACTGAGTCGTCGCGGTACGTGTCGTCGCCATGGCGATTGTCCTTTCGATCATGAACCGTTGGCCATGACCGACCCTACTCGGCGCCGTGACCCGGCCGTGTCCCGGAGCACCCGTTGCGCCGGAACCCGGAGGGCCGGAGTTCAGAACGAGGCGCGCTCGACGAGGACGTCCAGGTCCAGGCCGGTGGGCAGGGTGCCGAAGGCGCGGCCCGCGTCGCCGGACAGGCGGGAGACGCAGAAGGCGTCGGCCACGGCCGCGGGGGCCAGCCGGACGAGCAGGGAGCCCTGCAGCACCAGCGCCATGTCCTCGGCGACGCGCCGGGCCCGGATCTCGAGGTCGGTGGTGTCGTCCAGGGACTTGCGCAGGCGGTCGGCGGCGGCGTCCAGGTGCCGGTCGGCTCCGGCGGCGAGCGCGACCTCGGCGAAGAACGCCTCCTGGGCCTCGGGCTCGCGGCCCAGGGCGCGCAGCACGTCCAGCGCCGCGACGTTCCCCGACCCCTCCCAGATGCCGTTCAGCGGCGATTCGCGGAACAACCGCGGCATCTGGGACTCCTCGACGTAGCCGTTGCCCCCCAGGCACTCCAGCGCCTCCGCCGCGTGGACCGGGGCGCGCTTGCAGACCCAGTACTTGCTCACGGCCAGCGCGGTGCGGCGCAGCGCGGCCTCGGCCTGGTCGCCGGCGATGGCCCGGTCGGTGGCCCCGGCCAGCCGCGTCATCAGGACGGTCGCCGCCTCCGACTCCAGGGCCAGGTCGGCCAGGACGTTGCGCATCAGCGGCTGGTCGGCGAGCTTCCTGCCGAACGCGCCGCGGTTCCCGGCGTGGTGGACGGCCTGCGTGACGCCGTACCTCATGCCGGCCGCGGAGCCGATCACGCAGTCCAGCCGGGTCATGTTCACCATCTCCAGGATGGTCCGCAGCCCCCGGCCCTCCTCGCCCACCAGCCAGGCCGTCGCGCCGTGGTACTCCACCTCGGCGCTGGCGTTGGACCTGTTGCCCAGCTTGTCCTTCAGCCGCATCAGATGGACGGCGTTGCGGGTCCCGTCGGGAAGGACGCGGGGGAGCAGGAAGCACGACAGCCCGCCGGGGGCCTGGGCGAGGACCAGGAACACGTCGCACATCGGGGCGGAGTTGAACCACTTGTGGCCGGTCAGGACGTAGCTCCCGTCGCCCTGCGGTTCGGCGCGGGTGGTGCCCGCGCGCACGTCGGAGCCGCCCTGCTTCTCGGTCATCGCCATCCCGGCGAGCACGCCGCGCTTGCCGAGCGGCGGGCGCAGCCCGAAGTCGTAGCTGCGGGCGGCGAGCAGGGGCTCCCAGTCCGCGGCGAGCGCCGGGCTGTGGCGCAGCGCGGCGATCGAGGCGTAGGTCATCGAGATCGGGCAGCCGTGCCCGGCCTCGACCTGGCCCCAGACGTAGAACTTGGCGGCGCGGGCCACGTGCGCGCCCGGCCTGGCGCTCGACCACGGGGTGGCGTGCATGCCGTTGTCGACGGCGACGGTCATCAGCTCGTGCCAGGCGGGGTGGAACTCCACCTCGTCGATCCGCCGCCCGTACCGGTCGTGGGTACGCAGGACGGGCGGGTGCTCGTTCGCCAGCCGCCCCCAGTCCTGGGCCTGCTCGGAACCGGCGAGGAGGCCGAGCCGGCGCAGTTCCCCGGTGGCCCACCCCGCGCCCTCGCGGGCCACGCCCTCCATCAGGGCGGCGTCGGCGGACACGTCGTGCCCGGTGAGCGGATGAGCCTGGTTGAAGACGTCATGGGTCACGTGCGGCCTCCGGTGAATCATCCGGCTCGTCGCCGGCTTCTGTGCCTATCTCAACACCCTTCCGGAGGGGGAGCGCCCTTTATTGGGGTCTATATCCGATTTTCGTCCATAGTTGGACACCGGCCTCCGGAAGTTCACCCCGGCGTACGCGGGACGGGCCCGTCCGCGCCCCGACGACGCCGGGGCGGGGACCGGGCCCGAGTGCGGAGCGGCCGGCTCGCGGGTCAGGGGTTCTTGACCAGATCGCGGATGTAGTCGTCGTCCTCGTCGCTCTCGGCGAGCACGCGGTCGGCGCCCCGCTGGGCCCGCGCGTCGCCCCGGGTGGCCAGGCCGCGCGTGGCCTCGGCGACCGTGTTCAGGTCCTCGTCGTCGAGCCTGGCGGCCAGCGCGTCGCGGATCCGCTCGCTGTCCTGCGGGGCCTCCGACAGGCCCGCCAGGCCCATGGTGGCCCAGTCGCGCACCTCCGCGTCGGGGTCCTCCGTCATGGCGATGAGCAGCGCGAGCCCCTCGGCGTCGCCCGGAGGCAGGACGGCGGCCAGCGCGGCGGGGTCGGCCTGCGTGCGGGTCCAGCCGTCGGCGTTGATGATCTCCAGCACCTCGGGCAGGGCGCGCGGGTCGGCGTGGTGGCCGAGCGCGCCGAGCACCGAGCGCAGCACCCGCTCGTCGCCCTCGGTGGCCGCCATCCGGCGCAGGATCGGCAGCGCCTCCTCCAGGTAGGGCTTCTCGTCGCCGGTGAACCCGAACTGGGCGAGCACGTCGACGGCGAACTCCCGCTTGCGCGGATCCTCGTTGGAGCACAGCCGCGCCGCCGCGTCGAAGGTCTCCCCGTCACCGCGCCCGCTCAGCGAGCTCGCCACGGTCCACCAGGTCTCGGCCTCCTCGTCGATGTCCCGGTAGGGCATCGCCCGCTCGACCAGCTCGTCGAACGGCAGCCGCTCGCCCGTGGCGTCCTCCAGCAGGGTGGCGACGGCCGCGTGCCCGCGCTGGCAGGTGAGCTCGGCCAGGCGGGTCCCGTCGGGGCCCACCGCCGCGACGGTCACCAGGTCGGTGCCGTCCTTCGCCCTGCTGCGGCCCACGACGAACTGCGAGTCCTCGGGGACCTGCTCGGTGAGCTGCTCCAGGAGCGCGCTCTCCAGCTGGGTGCCCAGCCAGTCGTAGGCGATGGACAGCGGCGTGTCGCCGTCGCCGTCGGGCCGGTCGGCCTCGGCGCCCGCCTGCAGCAGCGCCTGCACGACACCCAGGGCGCCGCGCCGGGTGGCCAGGGTGAGCGCGGTGTCGCCGGTCTCGTTGGAGTCCTCGGGGTCCGCCCCGGCGGCGAGCAACGCGTGGAGCGCGTCGGCCCGTCCGTTGGCGGCGGCCCAGAGCAGGGCGGTCCACCCGCCGGCCTCCCGCCCCGACACGTCGGCACCGGCGGCCAGCAGCGCCTCCAGGGCCTCGACACGGTCCAGGGCGGCGGCGGCCGACAGGGGCAGCCCTCCGTCCTCACCACCGCTGATCCGGTTGGGATCGGCTCCGTGGGCCAGCAGCGCGCGCACGACGGCCACGCGGCCCCGGTTCGATGCCAGGTAAAGGGCGGTGGGCTCTTCCGCGCCGTCGGGGTCGGCGCTCGTGCCGCCCTGCAGCAGCCGCTCGGCCCGCTCGGCGTCGTTGGCCGCCACCGCGTCCAGAAGTTCTCGGTACATGCCTCCGGATCATATGGCGTGCCTCCCCGGCTCGGCCGTACGCCGGCCTCGCGCCCGGCGACGAGGCGTCATCCGATGTGTTTATCGGGCTTCCTCCTTCCGAGGGATCCTCTATGGGGCCAACTCGCGATATGTTGTGAGTTATGAATGATCCCGGGGAAATGCGGGTCTCGGACGCGGAGCGGGAAGCCGCCGTGGAGTCGTTGCGGGTCGCCTCCGTCGAGGGCCGTCTGACCCTCGGGGAGCTGACCGAGCGCACCGAGGCGGCCTACACCGCCCGCACCCAGGCCGAGCTGGCGGTGGTCACCTCCGACCTGCCCGGCGGCCACCCGGTGCCCGCGCCCGCCTACTCCCCGCCCCCGGCGGAGCGGAGCGGCCAGGCGCGGCGCTGGTTCGTCGCGGTGATGGGCAGCTCCAAGCGGCGCGGTTCGTGGCGGATCGACAAGCCGCTGGGCGCCGTCGCCGTGATGGGCGACGTCGTGCTGGACCTGCGCCAGGCCGAGGTCCGCACCGGGGGAGTGGTCGACATCATGGCCACCGCGGTCATGGGCGACGTGAAGATCATCGTTCCGGACGGGGTGGACGTCGAGCTCGACGGCATCGCCGTCATGGGGGACAAGAAGGTCCAGGTCATCGAGGCGCCCCCGGGCACGAACGCGCCGCTCGTCAGGGTCAGGGCCTACGTCCTCATGGGAGACGTCAAGGTGGTCGGGGACGCCAAGGCCAAGCCCCTCAAGAAGGCGTGGGCCGCCTGGCGGGAGCAGTGGAACGAGCTGCGCGGCGAGCTCACCGGCGAGTCGGGGCCCTACCAGGTCGGACCGGGCTCCCACCAGATCCACCCCTCCCACCAGGAGTGGTCGCGGCACCCGCACCCGTGGCCTCCGGCGCCGCCCCAGCCCCCGCAGCCGCCCCGCCACTGAACGCGGCCCCGCTCTCGCCGCCCGCACGGGGACTCCGAGCCTTCGGCGGGTGAGCTCCGGGACACGTGCAACGTCCGAGGATCCCCGAGGCGTAGTGATCGGTGACACACACCGACAGTGAGGATCCCCGATGCGAGATCGGGCTGACTTCGAGCACTACGTGGAGCAGCGCTCGGCCCGCCTGTTACGGGCCGCATACCTGCTGTGCCGCGACCGGGGCACGGCGGAGGACCTGTTGCAGACGGCCCTGGCCAAGGCGTGGCTCGCCTGGCGGAGGGTGGGCGACGATCCGGACCCGTACGTCTACCGCATCCTGGTCAACACCCACGCCACCTGGTGGCGGCGCAGGTGGCGCGGAGAGGTGCCGAGCGCGGTCCTCCCCGAGGCGCCGGACGGCGACACGGTGGACGCCGTGGTGACGCGAGAGGCGGTCCGGCAGGTCCTGGCCGGACTTCCCGGCAGGCAGCGGGCCGTGATCGTCGCCGGCGTCCACCGGCGCGTCCGCGCGATCAGGCGTCGCCGCCGCTGGGTGGCGGGCGGCGCGGTCGCGGTGGCCCTCAACACACCCGCGGGCGGCGTCACGGACGACCTGGACGTCTGGACCGGCGTCATGGCCAGACCGTCCCCCACCGTCCCGACGACGTCACAGCCGCTGGGCGGACCATACCCCGGGGACGAGGTCGCGAGCGGCGGCTACAGGACCGGCGGGACGCGCGAGAGACTCCGGATCGAATCCGGGAGCGAGCTGCTGGGGGTGACCGTCCACTGCTCCGGGCCGCTGCGGCGAGCGATCGTCTGGATCGGCGACGGCCCTCCCCGACGGCACCTCTGCGGAACCGGTCCCGACGGATACCCCATGACGATCTTCAGGGAGACCCCGGGCGGCCAGGCGATCCGAGGTGGGGATCGCCTGGCCGGGGGGCGGTTCGTGTCCGCGGTCGTACTGCCCGGCGAGGTCGACAGGGCCGGCCGGACGGCCGGTGAACTCGTCGAGGAGATGGACGGCTTCTTCGAGGGATGGGAGGAGCAACTCGCCGAAGCGAAGTCCTTCCCTCTCGATTGGGCGCTCTCGGTGCGGGAGATGATCCCCTCGGTCTGCCGGGACAACGTACGCCAGCTGGATCCGCGCACCGGAGAGATGGTCCGCCTGACCTGCGAGGGCGGAACCACACCGCCGGGCGGTCCCTGAGATCCGCGCGGCTCCGCCCCCGCCGGCGTTCAGGCCGTGGCGAGCACAGGATGCCGGCGCGTGGCCCGCTCGTAGCGTTCGAGCAGCACCGCGGCGACCTCGGGGGCGGCGCCCAGCACGTCGGCGACGGCGTCGGCGCCCGCGGCCAGGGTCTCGCGGCGGATCTTGTCGGCGAAGTGGCCGGGGGCGAGCAGGTAGGGGGCGACCACGATCCGCGAGGCTCCCGAGCGTCGCAGGCGCAGCACGGCCTCCTCGGGGGTGGGGCCGGCGGCCGAGGCGTAGGCGGCGGTCACCGACCGCCAGCCGCGCGCCCTCGCCCAGTCCCCGGCGATCCCGGCGACCGTCGCGTTGGCCCGCCGGTCGCTGGAACCGGCCGAGACCAGCACCACGGCGGTGCCGGGCTCGCCCGGCTCCACGCCCGCCTCGGCCAGGCGCCGCTCCAGCGCGGTGACCAGCAGCGGGTGCGGGCCCAGCGTGGCGCCCGCGTGCACGCGCAGCAGGGGCCTGCGGGCCGTCGCCTCGGCCAGCGCGCCGGGGATGTCGACCCGGCTGTGGTAGGCCTCTGTGAGCAGCAGCGGCAGCACCGCAGCCTCGGCCAGCCCCGACAGCGCCATGGGAAGCGTCGGGGAGGCGTGGTCGAGGTAGGCGGTGCGTACGAGAAGCTCGGGCCGCGCACCCCGTACCAGGTCGAGCAGGTCCTCCACCGTCGCCGCGGCGCGCGGGTCACGGGACCCGTGCGCCACCGCGACCAGCGGTGTCCCGACAGCGGCGCCGGGGGCACGCCACGTCATACGTGCAGCCCGCACTCGGTCTTGCCCATGCCCGCCCAGCGACCGCTGCGCGGGTCCTCTCCCGGGGCGACCTGGCGGGTGCAGGGGGCGCAGCCGATCGAGGGGTAGTTGTCGTAGTGCAGCGGGTTGATCAGCACCCCGTTGTCGGCCATGTAGTTGTCGACGTCCTCCTGCGTCCACCGGGCGATCGGGTTGATCTTGACCATCTGGCGCTTGGCGTCCCACTCGACGACCTTGACGCCGGCGCGGGTGACGGCCTCATCGCGGCGGATGCCGGAGACCCAGGCGAGGTACGGTTCGAGGGCGCGGTTGAGCGGCTCGACCTTGCGCAGGTAGCAGCACAGGTCGGGGTTGCGCCCGAACAGGCGCGGACCCAGGTCGCGCTCCTGCTCGGCCACCGTGCGGGACGGCTTCACGTCGATCACGTTCACGTCGTAGACCTGCTGGACGGCGTCACGGGTGCCGATCGTCTCGGCGAAGTGGTAACCGGTGTCGATGAACAGCACGTCCACGCCCGGCTTGACCCGGCTGACCAGGTCGATCAGCAGGGCGTCGCTCATCGAGGCGGTCAGGCAGAGCCGGTCGCCGAAGGTCGCCGCCGCCCAGCGGATGATCTCGAGGGCCGAGGCGTCCTCGAGGAACCGCGCCGCGGACTCGACGATCTCCTGCAGATCGAGCGTCCCCCGCTGCTGACGTAATCCGACTTCGATGTCCACCAGTGTCATCGCTCGCTCACCCAATCCTCGTTCGCCGCGCGGGCAGATCGTGCCGCGCGGACCACTGCGCTCGTCGTCGTGCCGGGATCCGGCCGGGGTCCGGCCGGATCCACCGTGCGGGCCGTGCGGACCGCGGTGACCTCGCCGGCCGGAGAGGTCACCGCGGTCATCGCGTTCGCCGCGCCGGATTCGCCGCGCGTCACGAGCGCACCCCGATTCCGAGAAACTTCAATTTGAAGGCGCGCACGCACGACCGGCAGTACCAGCCGCCGTCGCCCTCGTAGGGCTCCAGGTCTTCCTCGCCGCAGTACGGGCAGTGGAAGGGAACGGCTCGCTCGCTCATCCGCTCCTCCTCGTCCCGGTGCGCGTCCGGCTCGTCTGGTTCGTCCGGCCCGTTCCCGGGAGGACGGCGTACCGGCCGTTCACTTCAGGTCCGTCTCGTCGGCGCGCTGCACCCAGTCGGAGAAGGTCTCCTCCTCGTCCTTCTGCTTCTCGAAGTTGCGGAGCACGCGCTCCACGTAGTCGGGAAGCTCCTCGGAGGTGGCCTTCAGGCCGCGGACCTTGCGGCCGAAGCCGGGGTTGACGCCCAGCGAGCCGCCCAGGTGGATCTGGAAGCCCTCGACCTGCTCGCCCTTGTCGTTGACGACGAGCTGGCCCTTGAGACCGATGTCGGCGACCTGGATGCGGGCGCAGGAGTTGGGGCAGCCGTTGACGTTGATGGTCAGCGGGCTCTTGAAGTCGGGCAGCCGCTGCTCCAGCTCGTCGATCAGGTCGGCCGCGGTGACCTTGGTCTCGACGATGGCCAGCTTGCAGAACTCGATCCCGGTGCACGCCATGGTCTGGCGGCGGAAGGTGGAGGGGTTGACCCGCAGGTCGCCCGCCTCCAGCTCGGCGACGAGGCTGTCGACCCTGTCGGGCGCCACGTCGAGGATGACCATCTTCTGCTCGACCGTGGTGTGCACCCGGTCGGAGCCGTGCCGCTCGGCGATGTCGGCGATCAGGTGCAGCTTGTCGCCGTCGAGGCGGCCGACCTTCGGGGCGAAGCCGACGTAGAAGTTGCCGTCCTTCTGCGGGAAGACGCCCACGTGGTCCCTGCGGCCGCCGCGCGGCGGCTCGGGCGCCGGGCCGTCGGGCAGGGTGTATCCCAGGTATTCCTTCTCCAGGATGTCGCGGAACTTCTCGACACCCCAGTCGTTGATCAGGAACTTGATCCTGGCCCGGTGGCGCAGCCGGCGGTAGCCGTAGTCGCGGAAGATGCCGATCACGCCGCCGTAGGCGGGGGCTACCTGCTCCGGGGTGAGGAAGACGCCGAGCCGCTTGCCCAGCATCGGGTTGGTGGACAGGCCGCCGCCCACCCACAGGTCGAAGCCGCGCTCGCCGCTCTCGTTCACGACGCCCACGAACGCCACGTCGTTGATCTCGTGCACGGTGCAGTGCGCCGGGCACCCGCTCACCGCGGACTTGAACTTGCGCGGCAGGTTGGAGAAGGCCGGGTCGCCGATGTAGGTGTCGTGGATCTCCTGGACCAGCGCGGAACCGTCGATGACCTCGTCGGTGTCGATCCCGGCCAGCGGGCAGCCCAGGATCACCCGCGGGGTGTCGCCGCAGGCCTCGGTGGTGGACAGGCCCACCGACTCCAGGCGCTCCCAGATGTCGGGGACGGCCTCGATCTCGATCCAGTGCAGCTGGATGTTCTGCCGGTCGGTGACGTCGGCGGTGCCGCGGCCGTAGAGGTTGGAGATGTCGGCGATGACGCGCAGCTGGGCCAGGTTGAGCCGGCCGCCGTCGATCCTGACGCGGAGCATGAAGTAGCGGTCGTCGAGCTCCTCCGGCTCCAGGATCGCGGTCTTGCCGCCGTCGATCCCGGGCTTGCGCTGGGTGTAGAGGCCGAACCAGCGCATCCGGCCGCGCAGGTCGGCGGGGTCGATGGAGTCGAAGCCGCGCTTGGAGTAGACGTCGATGATCCGTTGACGGACGTTGAGGCCGTCGTCGTTCTTCTTGTTCTCCTCGTTCTTGTTCAGGGGCTCGCGGTAGCCGAGAGCCCACTGACCTTCGCCGCGCGGGCGCTTGTGATGTCGATTCGCCGACCGGGCTGGGGTCGTCATGTGCGCGTCCTTATTGTGGCTCGATGGAATGATTTCCGGACGCGCACCGGCGGCACCTCCCGCCTCATCGTCGAGTGCGGGGGTTGATTACTCAGAAGAGGACGCCTGTTACGCGGCCGAGCTGGGTGAAATCAGCAGGGGGCGACGGTTAACGGACGTCACAACAGATGGCACTGTGGACACGCAGGAGGTCGACGTGGCGTCGCACGACGAGCAACGGGTCCGCTGGCATGTATACGACGATACCCCGGGCGTCGTGGATGTCCAATGTCAGTTCCACTATCTGGACGGGAACGTGGACGTCCGGTCGCGGGCGTAGGGATCCGGACCCGCGCCGGAGCACGGGGGCCGGGAGCGTCCGGAGTGCGGGGGTGCCGGCCCGCGCTGAGCGCCGGCCCGGCAGGGGAACCGGTCCGGCGCGGACGTCAGCCCGGGGAGGAGACCGGTCCAGAGGGGACACCGGTCCAGTGAGGAGACCGGTCCGGCGGGGACACCGGCCCGGCGGGGAGACCGGACGTTCCGCGGGCCGGGTCGTGGGTCATCCCTGGCGCGGCCAGTCCAGCGCCGACTCCCTGGGCTCGGGAGCGGGCTGGTGCTGGCAGTCGCACCACGAACCTCCCCGGCACTTCTCGTGCCGCCGCTCCTTGCAGTCTTCGCAGATCACGTGCAGTCCTCGCAGATCATGGGTCCATTCTGCGCTGTTCCTTCCAGAATATTACTCGGTTATCCTTGTCCGGGTCGAGACAGGGAGGCGTCATGGGGCTGATGGACGAGCTGCTGGCGGATCTGCGCGCCGAGACGGCCGAGTTCGACACCATGATCGGAGGCCTCGGCCCCGGCGAGTGGGAACTGCCCACCCCGGCCGAGGGCTGGGCGGTCCGGGACCAGGTCGGCCATCTCGCCTGGTTCGACGACGCCGCTTCCCTCTCCGCCGTCGATCCCGAGGCGTTCCGCGCCGCCCTGCCCGCGTTCCTCGCCCGCGGGGACTCCGCGGTGGACGAACTCGCCGCCGCCTCGCGCGGGCTGACCGCCGCCCGGCTCCACGAGTGGTTCCGCGAGGCGAGGGCCCGCTGCCTGGAGGCCTTCGCCCGGCTGGACGCCGGTGCCAGGCTGCCCTGGTACGGGCCGGAGATGTCGGCCGCGTCCTTCGTCACGGCGCGCCTGATGGAGACCTGGGCCCACGGGCAGGACGTGGCGGACGCGCTCGGTGTCGAGCGCGTGCCGACCGCCAGGCTCAGGCACGTGGCGACGCTCGGGGTGCGCGCGATGCCGTACGGCTTCGCGGTGCGCGGCCTGGAGCCGCCGTCGCGCCCGGTGCGGGTGGAGCTGACCATGCCCGACGGGTCGCCGTGGGAGGCCGGGCCCCCGGCCGCCGCCGACGTGGTCCGCGGGCCCATGCTCGACTTCTGCCTCCTGGTGGTCCAGCGCCGCCACCTCGCCGACACGTCCCTGCTGGTGCGCGGCGAGACCGCCCGGACGTGGACCGCGGTCGCCCAGGCCTTCGCCGGGCCGCCGGGCAAGGGGCGGGCCCCACTCGGGTGATCCGGCTCTTCCTGCCGATCATCGGCATCCCGCTGGGCCCGGCCGGCCTCAAGCCGATCCCGGTCTCCCCGCTGCCGCTGGGCGCGCGCATCGTCGACGCCGGCGACGCCGGGGCGTTCCACCACGGGTAGGTTTCGCCCCAGGCGGCGCGGGCAGGTGCGTGAGATTGGATCGTTGCCCGCCCGACTCGTGATCAAGCGCGGCTAGGAATACCGTT
Source organism: Streptosporangium sp. LJ11 (assembly GCF_051918945.1). Taxonomy (NCBI): domain Bacteria; kingdom Bacillati; phylum Actinomycetota; class Actinomycetes; order Streptosporangiales; family Streptosporangiaceae; genus Streptosporangium; species Streptosporangium sp. LJ11. The sequence goes on along the minus strand of NZ_JBPXMB010000012.1, from coordinate 141,008 downwards.
GTGTGGCATGACGTCCACTGATGCCCCGGCCCATCGGCCCGGGCCCGAGCGGCGCCCTCCGCGCGGGCCCGGGGTTCGCTGGCGCGCCGGGATCGCGTGGATCCGCGGTACGGACGTCTGGGCCAGGTTGCGGGCGTTGCGCGCGTGGATCCGCGGCACCGACGTGTGGACCCTGATCGTCGCCACCACGAACGCGGGCATCACCTATCGCGTCACCGGCCTGGCGGGCGAGGCGGCCTTCTTCGCGCTGCTGTCGCTGCCGCCGTTCATGCTCGGCCTGATCGGCGTGCTCGGCCAGCTGACCCGGGTGTTCGGCCCCGAGACGGTCAAGAACGTCAGCGTCTGGATCGACCAGCAGGCCCACCTGCTGTTCACCGACAGCGCCGTGGACACCGTCGTCACCCCCCTTCTCCAGGACGTGCTGAAGCCCGAGAACCAGGTCTCGCTGATCTCCCTGGGCTTCCTGCTCGCGCTCTGGTCGGGCTCGCGGGCGCTGTTCGTCTACGTCGACCTGATCTCGGTCGCCTACGGCCTCGGCGAGGAGCGCGGCATCATCCGCACCCGCCTGATGTCCTTCGGGTTCTATCTCGCGGGCCTGCTGATCGGGCTGGTGGTCATGCCCGTGCTCGTCCTCGGCCCGGCCGCGCTGCGCGGGGCCCTGCCGGCCGACTACACCGTGCTGGTCGACATCCTCTACTGGCCGGTGGTGATCATCGGTTCGGTGATCTTCCTTACCCTGCTCTACCACGTGAGCGTGCCCGTACGCACGCGCTGGTGGCGCGAGCTGCCCGGGGCGTTGCTCGCGCTCGTCATCTGGATCGTCTGCGCGGCCGTGCTACGCGCGGTCCTCGCCGCCTGGTTCTCGCCGGTCTCCATCTACGGCTCGCTCGCCGCCCCCATCGCCGTGCTGCTGTGGCTCTACATCACCGCGCTGGCCGTGCTCATCGGCGCCACGCTCAACGCCGAGGTCGACCGGCTCTGGCCTGTCGAGGGCGCAGGTCGCGCCGGGCGCGGAGCCCAGTCCGCTATCGTCTAAACCGCGACTGGCGCATAGGGTGGGAGAGACCACCGGGGAGCGAAAGGGCGAGGAGGCCGAGCGCCTGGGTCTTCGCGCGATGTCGACGATGACAGGGGAGTGAAGGCGCATGAGCGCTCTTTCCAGCGTGGATCCGCAGATCGCCGAGCTCATCAGGGCCGAGGAGCGGCGGCAGTCCGACACCGTCAAGCTGATCGCCTCGGAGAACTACGTCTCCAAGGCCGTCCTCGAGGCCACGGGCACCGTCCTGACCAACAAGTACTCCGAGGGCTACGCCGGCAAGCGTTACTACGAGGGCCAGCAGGTCATCGACCAGGTCGAGACCCTCGCCATCGACAGGGCCAAGGCCCTGTTCGGGGTGAACCACGCCAACGTGCAGCCCTACTCGGGCTCGCCCGCCAACCTCGCCATCTACCTGGCCTTCCTGAAGCCGGGCGAGACCGTGATGGGCATGGGCCTGCCGTTCGGCGGTCACCTGACCCACGGCTGGTCGGTCTCGGCCACCGGCAAGTGGTTCAACCCGGTCCGCTACGGCGTGCGGCAGGACACCGGCCGCGTGGACATGGACGAGGTACGCGAGATCGCCCTCCGCGAGCGTCCCAAGCTGATCTTCTGCGGTGGCACCGCGGTCCCGCGCACGATCGACTTCCCGGCCTTCGCCGAGATCGCCCGCGAGGTCGGGGCCGTGCTCGCCGCCGACATCGCGCACATCGCGGGCCTGGTGGCCGGCGGCGCCCACCCCTCGCCTGTCGGCCACGCGGACGTCATCTCCACCACCACCCACAAGACCCTGCGCGGTCCCCGGGGCGCCATGCTCATGGCCACCTCCGACGAGCACGCCACCGCCCTCAACAAGGCCGTCTTCCCCGGCCTGCAGGGCGGGCCGCACAACCACACCACCGCGGCCATCGCGGTGGCGCTCAAGGAGGCGTCGACCGACGACTTCAAGGACTACGCCCGCCAGGTCGTCCTGAACGCGCAGGCGCTGGCCGAGGAGCTTCTGGGCCGGGGCTTCGACCTGGTCTCCGGGGGCACCGACAACCACCTCATCCTGTTCGACCTCACCCCCAAGGGCATCGGCGGCAAGCCCGCCGCCCAGGCCCTGGACAAGGCCGGGCTGGAGACCAACTACAACAGCGTGCCCTTCGACACGCGCAAGCCGTTCGACCCCTCGGGCATCCGTATCGGCACCGCGGGCGTGACCAGCCGGGGCATGGGCGTCGCGGAGATGCGGCAGATCGGTGCCTGGATCGACCAGGTCGTCACCGCGCTGGCCAAGGACGAGGAAGAGGCCAAGCACGTGATCACCCGCGTCCACGGCGAGGTCAGGGAGCTCACCTCCCACTTCCCCGCCCCCGGTCTGTGACCGTGCCCGTGGCGTCCGGACCGCCGTTCTGATGACCTTCGCGGTTCGCGAGGTCTCCGGGGCGCCGTGACGCGCCGATCGACCACGTCGAGCGGGACGAGCAGGACGAGCGGGACGAGCGGGACGAGCAGGACGAGACGCCCGGCCGGGGACTCCCCGGCCGGGCGTTCTCGCGTCGCCGGGCGCCGTGGCGGCCGGAAGGTCCACCCCGGGGACGGAACCCGCCGCGCGGCACCGGGGCGGAGCGCGCCGGGCGCCGGCGGCGCCCGGGATTTCCGGGCCTCGGCCGTGGGAGGCGCGCCAAATGTGTTTGCGCCACAGGGGTGGCACTGCGCTAAGGTTCTCCCGAAGACGCCGTTCGAGAGACGCGCGGCCACGAGGCGACAGGAGGTGGGGACTATGCGGGTTGTTCTGGTGAGCCTGCCGTCCGTCAACCTCCGGGTGCCCGCCTAGCCGATTCGCGACAGGGCACCCGGCCTTCCACAAGGGTGCTTACGTTGTCTTCGCCAATCGTCTCTTCTTCATCCGTTCTCACCGCGCTCGGCTGGAACGACTCCTTCGCCGCCGAGCTTCCCGAGGGCCTGATCCCCGCCCGGGTGTCCCGCGTCGATCGCGGTGCCGCCGAGGTGCTGACGGCCTCCGGTCATCTCCGGGCCGACTACGGCGCCAGGGTGCGGCGCGACGCCGCCGCCGATCCCGTGGCCCTGCCCTGCGTCGGCGACTGGGCCGGGCTCCGCCGCCTGGCCGAGGGCCGCTTCGAGCTGGAGGCGCTGCTGCCCCGGCGCACCGCGTTCGTGCGCGGCGGCGTCGCCAGGGTCTCCAGGGGCGGGCTCTCCGGGGACTCCCAGGGCCAGGTGCTCGCCGCCAACGTCGACGTCGTGTTCGTCGCCGAGCCCGCCCTGCACGCCACCGACACCGCCGACCTGGGCAGGATCGAGCGGCTGCTCGCGCTCGCCTGGGAGAGCGGTGGCCGTCCCGTGGTGCTCGTCACCAAGTCCGACCTGATCGGCGAGGGCCTCGACTTCCTGATGGACGAGGTCGCCTCGGCGGCGCCGGGTGTGGACGTGCACCCGATCTGCTCCGTCACGGGCGAGGGCGTCGACATCGTCCGCGGATACCTGGGGGGCACGCGCACCGCGGTGGTGCTCGGCGCCTCGGGGGCGGGCAAGTCGACGCTCGTCAACGCCCTGGCGGGGGAGGGGGTCATGGAGACCCAGCAGGTCAGGGCCGGTGACGGCCGGGGCCGTCACACCACCGTGCACCGCGAGCTCATCCCGCTCGCGGGGGGCGGGCTCATCATCGACACCCCGGGCATCCGCCGCGTCGGCCTGTACGACATGGGCGAGGGCGTGGACATGGTCTTCTCGGACCTGGAGGAGCTCGCCGAGCGGTGCCGGTTCGGCGACTGCCGCCACGACAGCGAGCCGGGCTGCGCCGTGATCGCCGCGATCGAGGACGGCACGCTTCCCGAGCGGCGGCTGGAAAGCTGGAACAAGCTCCAGAGGGAGGCCGCGTGGATGGCGTCCAGGAGTGACGCGCGGCTCCGCAAGGAGCTGCAGAACAAGTGGAAGGTCATCCACAAGGAGATGCGGAAGACGGGCCGTAACCGGCCCTGAGCCGAGGGGAAAACCCGCCGTGCGGTCACCCGTCCTAGGGGCCGCACGAGCGGGGCCCGACACGACAACGTGTGATCTCGCAGGGGGTGCGCGAGATCACACGTGCGGGGGAAGCCGGGTGGAGGTACTGCTCAGGCGACGGCACTGATGCCGGCGCTGGCGGCGCGGCGCATACGACGGCGACGCTCGGAGGCGCGCTCGTCCTCGTTCAGACCGCCCCAGGTGCCGTACTTCTCCGGACGGGAAAGCGCGTAGTCCAGGCACTCTGCGCGAACGGGGCACTGGGCGCAGATCGCCTTGGCCTTACGCTCACGGATGTCACGCTCGGGCTGGCGCTCGCCGTCGGGGCCGAAGAAGAGCACGAGGTCCTCGCCCCGGCACGCGGCGTCATCCTGCCAGCCCCAGCTGGGCCGAGGCCGGGCGGTCTGCCGACGTACCTGAGACATGAGAAAACCACCTTATAGTGAGAGGTATTTCTGGTTAATGCCGCATTGGACGCTTGTGACGTCCCTGGGTCCAACGCCTGGATTGGCCGTGATGTTCCCTCAGGTCAGGTCAGAGCGGACGTGGCGTACCGCACAGGGGTGAGCCTGTCCAGCGTGACCAGCCGGTAGGTAGTGATCGTATCGGCGCAAGCCGTACCGCATGGCGTTGTCAGCGTCATGGGCTCAACCACTACCCGAAAACGAGCGCCACTACCGCGCACAAATGCCTCGGTGACGGCGCCGTCCAACCTGGAGGATTCCACGGCCACTCCGCCAACCGAGAGATCACCCGTATGAATGCGGATGAAATGCTCAGCGGCCTGCAGTGGCTCAGGGATGCCTGCGCGTCCCCGGAAACGGTCGAGGATGACCTCGCCGGACCGGTACGCGTCGGCTGCCGCGATCGCAGCAGCCTGAGACATGCTGCCGTAGTAAAGCCCGTGTGGCAAGCACACGAGGTTGGCGGCGTATCGATCGCCGCCAACATGTGATGTTTCCCATACTGTGTCCGGCAACGTTTTTGCCAAGGACCGAGCTAGGGGTAGTCCAATGCGGGCGCAGCACGCGTTGCGCTTGGCATGCGTGCAGACCAGAAAAACCGGCTCACTCACAAGTATGCAGGACTCCGGGACCACTCCGGCCACCACGCTGTCAAGGTTAAGATCGTCCGGATCTGCGATGACGCCTTCGGCGATCCATGGCTCGGCGGACCCGGAGTCGGCGACCATGACGTGGATGCCGGTTTCCTCGAGGTTCCTGCGTCCGGGACGACGGATCAGCTGGGGCCGGATGCCGAGCCGCGTGGCGCGTTTGATAAGGATGTGGACATCCTCGGGGAGGCTGCAGTCCTCCAGGTGGGAGGCCCAGGGGCCGGAGTGCTCGATGAGCAGCCAGAAACGGGCTCCGACGGTCGCGCTGGCGTGGACCGGCAGCTCGCCGGTGTGACAGCCCGGTGGGTGCGCGCACCCCTTGACCGTCGTATCCGCCCTGCTCACGACACTCCCCGCGCTCACGCTCTCTCCTCGCTCTGACTTAGGTAAGACTAACCTAACAGCCTGATCGACGTGGCGAAGAGTAAAACGATCACAGGGATGTAAAGGCGATGCGCCCGCCGCGGGGAGTACGCAGAAGGCAGCCGGCGTCCGCGGGAGGCGGCCGTGTGCCTGCGGGAGGCGGGTGTTCGCGGGAGAGCGCGGAGGAAGCCCGCGGGGAGGGATCCCCGTGGGCTCGGCGGCCTCCCGGGCGCCGGTGGACGGGCGCGGGCGTCAGTAGGCCAGCGCGGCGCGTGCCAGGGGAAGGGCCGCGGCGCGGTCCTGCGGGACGAGGCCGATCCTGGTCCGCCGGTCGAGGAGATCGTCCACGTCCAGGGCGCCCTCGTGCCTGACCGCCCAGACGAGCTCGGCCCCGGTGACCCCCGTCGGCCCGGACTCGGCCAGCCAGGGCTCCTGCGCCATCAGGGCCCGTACGGCGCCCGCCTCGCTCCCGTACCGCTCCAGCAGCCGATCCGGCTCCCGGACCTTCTCGCCGTCCGCGCCCTTCCCGCTCTTCGTTCCGCCCGCGCCGTTCGTGCCGCCCGCGCCCTCGGGGCCGTCCGCCGGGACGGCCCCGACCAGGGGCAGTTCCGCCGTGCGGCTGCGTCCCGCGTCGAGCCGGCCCAGCGACACGGCCCGGTCGACCGCGTCCTCGGCCATCCGCCGGTACGTGGTCAGCTTGCCGCCCACGATCGTCACCATCCCGTCCGGCGTGGTCAGCAGCGCGTGCCTCCTGGACAGGTCGGCGGTGCGGCCGTCGGCGGCGAGCAGGGGCCGCAGCCCCGCGTAGGTCCCGGCGACGTCCTCGCGCCGGACCGGCTCCTCCAGTACGGAGTTCAGGACGGCCAGCAGGAAGGTCACGTCCTCCTCCGGCACCGGGGGGACGTCCGGGACGGGGCCGTCCACCGGCTCGTCGGTGAGGCCGACGTGGACCCGTCCGTCGGGCTGGGGGAGAACCAGGGCGAAGCGATTGCTCTCCCCGGGAATCGGCACGTGCAGTCCCGCGGCCAGGCCCGGCAGCGTCTCGGGCCGCAGCACCAGGTGGGTGCCGCGCGAGGGGCGCAGCCGGATGCCCGGGTGCAGCCCGGCGGCCCAGACGCCGGTGGCGTTGACCACCGTCCTGGCCCGGATCGTGAAGGTGTCCCCGCCGAGCTCGTCGCGGACCAGCGCGCCGTCGCCGGACAGCTCCAGCGCCCGGCAGCGCGTCAGTATCCTCGCCCCCTGGGCGGCGGCCGTCCTGGCCACGGTGACCACCAGGCGGGCGTCGTCGGCCAGCCGCCCGTCCCACGACAGCAGGGCGCCGCGCAGTCCTCGCGAGGTCAGCGGCGAGGCGAGGGCGAGGGCCTGCGCGGCGGAGATCCGCGAGGGGCCGGGCAGGAGGTGACGCGGCGTGCGCGCGGCGATGCGCAACCCCTCGCCGGCGCGGTACCCGGTCATCACCAGTGCCGCGTGACGGCGGGAGACCTCAGGGACCAGCGGCAGCAGGTAGGGGTGGGCCCTGACCAGGTGCGGCGCGGTGCGCCCGAGCAGGTGGCCGCGCTCCACCGCGCTCTCGTACGCCACCCCGACCTGCCCTTTGGCCAGGTAGCGGAGCCCGCCGTGGATCATCTTGGAACTCCACCGGGAGGTCCCGAAGGCCATGTCGTGGGCGTCGATCGCGGCCACGGAAAGGCCCCGGGAGGCCGCGTCGAGCGCGACCCCGGCGCCGGTGGCGCCCAGACCCACCACCAGCACGTCCACCACGAGGTCGCGCACCTCGGCCAGCTCGCGTTCGCGGCGGGCGGCGTTGAGGGAGGAGTTCACGGTCGCAGATACCTTTCCAGGAGCGTGGTGAGCTCGGCGTCCAGGTCGTCCAGGTCGTCCAGGCCGACCGGGCCGAGCATGGTCGGGCCCGAGATCAGGAACGACTGGGCGGTCAGCAGCACGGCCCTGGACAGTCTCGCCGGGTCACCGGGGCGCACGGCGCCCTCCCGCTGGCCCCGGACGATCGCGGCCTCGACGAGCGTGAGCATGGCCTCGTGGCTGGCGCCCCTGCGGTCGAGCAGGTAGGGCAGGAGCAGCTCCGGGTCGACCTCGACGATCTTCCGCCAGAGCGGGTGGCCGCGCAGCGCCCGCACCACCGCCACCGACGAGGCGACCGGGTCCTCGGTCGCGAACCGGTCCGCGACGCGCACCCACTCGCGGGTCATCAGGTCGGCGACGAGGGTGCGCACGTCGGGCCAGCGGCGGTAGATCGTCATGCGGGAGAGCCCGGCCCTGCGCGCCACGTCGGTGAGCGTGGTGCGCCGCACCCCCACCGCGAGGACCGTCTCCCGGGCGGCGTCCAGAACCCGGTCGGTGCGCTCTGCGTCTGCATTGTGACGAATAGACGTCATATGTCACAGTGTAAGGGTGGAAAATCCGACGAGTGCTGCAGATCCCATGCTCTGGTCCGGCTGGGGTGACCCCGGCAAGGCCGCCGACCTGCCGGAACCGGTCAGAAAACTGCTCCAGGACGTGCTGGGCGTGCGCCCGCGGCAGGACCGGGCCGCCGAGCTCGGCGAGGTGCGGCTGCCCGCCGTGACCCTCTCCCCGCCCGTCCTGGCGGAGCTGCGCGGCGTCGTCGGCGCCGGCCACGTGCGCTCCGACGACGAGGCCCGCGTCCGGCACACCCGGGGCAAGTCCACCCCCGACTTGATGCGCATGCGCGCCGGAGACGGCTCCGACGCGCCCGACGCCGTGGTGCTGCCCGGTTCCCACCGGGAGGTGCTGGAGGTGCTGGCGGCCTGCGCCGCGCACCGGGTCGCGGTGGTCCCGTTCGGTGGCGGGACCTCCGTGGTCGGCGGCCTGGTCGCGGACCGGCGGGGCTTCGCCGGTGTCGTCGCGCTGGACCTGGCCAGGCTGGACCGGCTGGTCGCCGTCGACGCGGAGTCGATGGTCGCCGAGATGGAGCCGGGACTGCGGGCCCCGGAGGCCGAGCGGCTTCTGGCCGGGCACGGATTCACCCTAGGTCACTTCCCGCAGTCGTTCGAATACGCCACACTGGGGGGCTTCGCCGCGGCCCGCTCCAGCGGCCAGGCCTCGGCCGGGTACGGGCGCTTCGACGACATGGTGGTCGGCATGACCGTGGCCACTCCGCGCGGCACCCTGGAACTCGGCCGGGCGCCCAAGTCGGCGGCCGGGCCCGACCTGCGCCAGGTGATCCTCGGCTCCGAGGGCGCCTTCGGCGTGATCACCTCCCTGCGGCTCCGCGTCCGGCGCGCGCCCGCCGAGCGGGTCTACGAGGGGTGGCGGTTCGCGTCGTTCGCGGAGGGAACGGCCGCGCTGCGACACCTCGTCCAGGAGGGTGTCGTGCCCACCGTGCTGCGCCTGTCCGACGAGACCGAGACCATGGTCGGCCTGGCCCGCCCCGGCGAGATCGGCGCCTCGCCGACCGGCGCGGGCTGCCTGGCGATCGCCGGGTACGAGGGCTTCTCCGAGGTGCGCGCGCTGCGGGAGCGGGTCGCCGCCGTGCTGTCGGGCCTCGGCGGCGTCCACCTCGGCACGGAGCCGGGGGAGTCGTGGGCCCGCGGGCGCTACTCCGCGCCCTACCTGCGCGACTCGCTGCTCGCCGCCGGGGCGACCGTCGAGACGCTGGAGACGGCCGGGTTCTGGTCCAACCTGCCCCGCCTCTACGACGCCGTACGGCTCTCGCTGCACGCCTCGCTCGGCTCGCCGCTGGTGATGTGCCACATCTCCCACGTGTACGGCACCGGCGCCTCCCTGTACTTCACGGTCGTCACGGCGCAGGGCGACGACCCCGTCGGGCAGTGGGAGGCGGCCAAGCGGTCGGTCAACGAGGCGATCGTCGCCGCCGGGGGCACCGTCTCGCACCACCACGGCGTCGGCCGCGACCACCGGGAGGCCTACGCGACCGAGATCGGCGACCTGGGCGTGGAGATCCTGCGCGGGATCAAGGACCGGCTCGACCCCGAGGGCGTCCTCAACCCCGGCGTTCTCGTCCCTCCGGGGAGGTGACGGGTACGGGTTCGACCGGGGAGGGGCGATCGGGAGGGTCCGGCCGACGAGCTCGTCCCGGAAGGTCAACCGGCGACCACGAGCTTCTCCATGGCCTCGCGGAGCGGCCCGGGGATCCCGGCCGGCCGGCGTGTCTCCCGGTCGACGAACACGTGGACGAAGTGGCCCTCCGCCACGACCGTCTCGCCGTCCTCGCGGAACAGCCCCAGCTCGTACCGGACGCTGGAGCGGCCCAGGCGGCCGACCCGCAGCCCGACCCTGACGGCCTCGGGGAAGGACACCGAGGCCCGGTAGACGCAGTGCGACTCGACGCACAGGCCGATGGCGTCGCCGCCGTGGATGTCCAGGCCTGCGGTCCTGATCAGCCAGGTGTTGATCACCGTGTCCATCATCGAGTAGTGGACGGCGTTGTTGACGTGGCCGTAGACGTCGTTGTCCTTCCACCTGGTCGGAACCGTCTCCCAGTAGGCGTACACAGTAGAACCATATTCCAGAGGGGGTCGCTCCGGGTCCGCCTGACGATTTCCGAACAAGCCTGCCTTGATAGTGAAATTTCACTTCATTGAGTGATCCATCAAATCTAGGATCACCAGCGTGACGGCATACGGACTCCCTCCCGTTCTCGGCCTCGACCGCGGGGATCCGACCGAGCTCGGCCCCTACCGCATCGCCGGCCGCCTGGGCAGGGGCGGGATGGGCACGGTCTACCTCGCCGAGGGGCCGTCGGGGCCGGTGGCCGTCAAGGTGATCAACGCGCACCTGGCCGCGGACCGGGAGTTCGTGGCCAGGTTCAGGAACGAGGTGGCCGCGGCGCGCAAGGTCAGCCGGTTCTGCACCGCGCCGGTCCTGGACGCCAGGCTGGAGGGCGAGCCGCTCTGGGTGGTGACGGAGTACGTCGCCGGCCCCGACCTGGCCCGCGTGCTGCGTGACCACGGGCCGCTGAGCGGATCCAACCTGGAGGCGCTGGCCGTCGGGGTGGCGACCGCGCTCACCGCGATCCACGGCGCGGGGATCGTCCACCGCGACCTCAAGCCCGCCAACGTGCTGCTCTCCCCGCTGGGGCCGCGGGTGATCGACTTCGGCATCGCGCGGGCCCTGGCCGCGGAGGACGGGCAGACCGCGACGGGCCACATCCTCGGCACCCCCGAGTACATGGCCCCCGAGCTGGTCTCGGGGGAGCGGGCGGGCCCGCCCGCCGACGTCTTCGCCTGGGGATGCGTGGTGGCCGCCGCCGCGACGGGCAGGTCGCCCTTCTCCTCCAGGACCGTCCCCGAGGCGCTCTACCGCGTCGTGCACGACGTTCCCCGGCTGGACGACGTCGACCCCGCGCTGCGCGGCGTGGTCGAGGCCGCGCTCGCCAAGGACCCCGCGGCCCGGCCGACCGTCAGGGAACTGCTGGCCGGGCTGGTCGGGCGGAGCGACGCGGAGGACACCGCCAAGGTGGCGGGCACGCTGCGGCTGAACCTCTCCGGCCTCGTCCCGCAGGCCGCGCGGACCGTCGTGGACCCGGCGGACGGGCCGGGCGGCGCGGGCCCGGCGGTGTGGCGGTGGCGCCCGGTGGTCATCGGGGCCGCGGCGGCCGGAGTCCTGCTGCTGGCGGCGGTCGCCGTGGTCGGGAGCCGCCTGGTCTCCGGCGGACCGCCCGAGATCACCGACGTGCTGTACCGGGAGGGCTTCTCCGCCGACACCTCGGGCTGGTCCAGCGGCCTCACCGGCCTCAACACCTCGTACGGCTACACGGGGGACGGCCGCTACACGATGCTCACCGACGGCTCCAGCGTCGACCGGTGGGCCGGCGCGGTCGTCAACGCCGAGATCCCGGACCGGGTGCTGATCGGCGTCAAGACCGAGATCGTCCAGGGGGGGAGGAACGGCGCGTGGGCGGGGATCTACTGCGAGTACTCCAAGGACAGGAATCCCGAGAACTCCTTCTACTACTCGCTGGAGTTCGGCCCGGACGGCAGGGCCAGGATCGGCAAGGCGGTGGCGGGAAGGACCTGGGACCTCACGGCCGACCTGCCGATCCCGGGATTCGGCAAGGGCCCCGTCACGCTGCGGGCACGGTGCGAGCGCGGCGACGGTGAGGTGCGGGTGGGACTGTGGGCCGGTGACCACCTCGTGGCGGAGGTGGTGGACACCGAGGTCAAGGAGGCCACCGGCCGGCCCGGCTTCGGCCTGCACGTCCAGCAGCGTTCCGACGCGGAGGCCGCGACCCGGGCGTACTTCGACGACTTCGAGATCGGCCGCCTCCCCTGAGCCGTCGCGGGCCTTCTCGCGTTTCCCCGTGCTTCCCCGTGCTTTCCGAAGAGGACGTGCGGCCCTTTAAGATCATTGCCAAGATATGGGACATGGTTGACATAGGACAGGCGGCGGAGCGCGGGCGTGAGGCCTCCTCCCGGGTGTCGAAGGAGGGCGCGGGCTGGTCCTGCGCCCAGACGGGTACCTTCACGGACCTGCTGCCCAGCAAGGAGACCTTCTCCTGGCTGAACCCGCGCACCATCTGGCGGTCGCGGAACGAGGTCCTCGCGATCCTGTTCGGAGACCCCTCGGGGCAGGTGCGGGCGCGCTGGGTGGGCTCCCAGCGGGACCGGGGCGTCGACCCCTCCTTCCGCATCCCGATGGACGTCGGCCCCGAGTTCTCCTTCCTGGTCCTCGGCGACACGGGGGAGGGCGACGCCTCGCAGTACGCCGTGGTGCCGGGCATGCTCAAGATCGGCGAGGACACCGCCTTCGCGGTCGTCGCCAGTGACGTGATCTACCCCACCGGCTCGGGCAACGAGTACGAGGACAAGTTCTTCCGCCCGTACCAGGGCTACCGGGCGCCGATCTACGCGATCCCCGGCAACCACGACTGGTACGACGGGCTCGGCGGCTTCATGCGCGTCTTCTGCGACGCCCCGGCGCTGGCGGCCGAGAACGAGGGGTTCAAGCTGTCGCCCTCGGGGCTGCGCGGCCTGCTCTGGCGCAAGCCCGAGAAGATCGACGAGGCCCGGCTGGCCAGGGCGCGCGAGTGGCGGGCGCGGCCCGAGCAGCGGGTCGTGCAGCCCGCCCCCTACTGGGCGATGGAGACTCCGGGGCTGCTCATCGTCGGCGTGGACACCGGGATCCGCGGTGACATCGACAGGGAGCAGGCCGAATGGCTGCGCACGGTCTCCCGCGACCCCCGGCCCAAGGTGCTGATCACCGGGAAGCCCATCTACACCCGTAACGACCACAAGCCGTCGAAGCTGGCCGGCGGCGGCACCATCGACGACATCGTCACCGATCCCGCGCACAACTACGTCGCGGCGATAGGCGGCGACGTGCACAACTACCAGCGCTTCCCGATCAAGGTCGGGGAGCGGACCATCCAGTATCTCGTGGCGGGCGGCTCCGGGGCCTTCATGCACGCCACCCACACCATCCCGAGGGTCACCGTCGGCGGCCTGGACGAGGACGACTACCGCTGTTACCCGCTGCGCGGCGACTCGCTGTCGTTCTACAGCAGGCTCTACAGCGACCGGCTGCGCATGCGCTGGCTCTACCTCACGCCCGACGAGAGCGCGGCGCTGATGTCCCGCCGGATCGGCAACACCCCGGTGCGGGACACCCCGGCCGTGCCGATCACCCGGCGGATGAGGTGGGCGGCCCGGATCCTCGGTGGCTGGCCGATGCCGCTGCGGCTGCCCGTGGGCAGGACCTTCCACCGCTACCTGTCGGAGCTGTCCGACTGGGACACCCCGCCGTTCTTCAAGAGCTTCCTGCACATCTCGGTGACCCCGGAGGTCCTGACGATCCGCTGCTTCGCCGCCACCGGCTGCCTGCAGCAGGAGATCGAACCCCCGATCGAGGACGAGATCGCCATACCGCTCGTCTGATCGAGAATGTCGTGGCGGCGTGGCAGTGTTGGGGTATGCACGTGTCGGTCGCGGCGGCTCCCGGGGGCGGGGGCGTGCTGCGTGTGGACGGCGAGCCCGCCGGGGCCGTCGCCGATCTGGCCTCGGCCGCCCGCGAGCTGGAGGCCCGGAGCCCGCGCTGGGTCTGGGCCGACACGCGGGAGGTCTACCCCGCGCTGCTCGCCGCCGGGGTGCGGCTGGCGCGCTGCCACGACCTGGTGCTGACCGAGGGCCTGCTCCTGGCCCACGAGGGGCGGTTCGGCGAGCCGAGGTCCGTCCCCGCGGCCCACGCCCGGCTGCACGGCCTCCCCGTGCCCGACGACCACCACGGGCCCGCCGGGGGGCAGGCGCGGCAGGCCACCCTCTTCGAGGAGGAGGCGCCCCCGCCGGACGCGAACCTGATCGCCGAGGTGTACGCCGACCAGCTGCGCCGCATCGAGGCCACCGCCGACCCGCGGCGGTTCCGGCTGCTGGTCGCCGCCGAGTCGGCCGGGGCGCTGATCGCCGCGGAGATGGCCCAGGAGGGCATGCCCTGGCGGGAGGACGTGCACGACGAGCTGCTGACCGGCCTGCTCGGCCCGCGCCCGGTGCACGGCATGCGGCCCGTCAAGCTCCAGGCCCTGGCCGACCAGGTGGCGGCGGCCTTCGGCACGTCGTTCAACCCCGACTCCCCGCAGCAGATCGTCAGGGCGTTCAAGGCGGCGGGCGTGCCGGTCGCCTCCACCCGGGCCCACGACATCAAGCAGGTCGAGCACCCGGGCGTCGCGCCCCTGCTCGCCTACAAGGAGATGGCCAGGTTCTACAGCTTCCACGGCTGGGCCTGGGCCGACCAGTGGGTGCGCGACCACCGCTTCCGCCCCGAATACGTGGTGGGCGGCGTGGTGACGGGCCGCTGGGCCACCAACGGCGGCGGGGCCCTGCAGATCCACAAGCTGATGCGCAAGGTCATCGTGGCCGACGAGGGCTGGACACTCGTCGTCGCCGACGCGGCCCAGCTGGAGCCGCGGGTGCTGGCCGCCATGGCGGGAGACGGCGGCCTGGCCAGGGCCGCCGGGCAGGCCGACCTCTACCAGGCGCTGGCGAAGGCGTTCGGCGGCGAGCGCGACAACGCCAAGCTCGCCATGCTGTCGGCGATGTACGGGGGCACCAGCGGTGACGCGTCCAAGCTGCTGGCCGTGATGCGCCGGCGCTTCCCCCTCGCCCACCGGTTCGTGGAGGACGCCGCCCGGGCGGGGGAGGAGGGCAAGGTGGTCCGCTCCTGGCTGGGCCGCACCTCGCCCCCGCCCTCCGCGGGCTGGCGGGAGCTGGTCTCCGGTCCCGAGGGGGGCCGCGCGGCCCGCGACCGCGGCCGGTTCACCCGCAACTTCGTCGTCCAGGCGACCGCGGCCGAGTGGGCGCTCGCGCTGATGGCCGTGCTGCGCGGCCTGCTGCCCGACCCGGCCAGGCTGGTGTTCTTCCAGCACGACGAGGTGATGGTGCACTGCCCGGCCGACCAGGCCGGCGAGGTCGTCGCGGCGGTCGGCAAGGCCGCGGAGGAGGCGACCCGGCTGCTGTTCGGATCGACCCCGGTGCGCTTCCCCATGCAGGCCGTCGCGGTCAGGTGCTACGCCGACGCCAAATGACGCCCGGCGCCCCGCGCACTCCGGCCCTGACCGCGCTCAGGCGCGGGCCAGGGCCAGCCAGGCACCGGTGACCGTCACCATGACCGCGACGGCCGCGCCGAGCACGCCGTACGACAGGCTGCCGACGATCACTCCGGCGATCACGGTGCCGGTCGCGCCGCAGACGTTCATCAGCAGGTCCGAGAGGCCCTGCACGGGGGTGCGGTGTTCCAGCGGCACGGCCTCGCTGAGCATCGCCGAGCCGGAGATCAGCCCGCACGACCAGCCGAGGCCGAGCAGGACCAGGCCGGCGGTCACCTGCGGGACGTCGTGCGCCCCGGCCCCGCCCGCGAGGACGGCGGCGGCCAGCAGCAGGCCCATCCCCAGTACCAGCACCGGGGTCCTGCCGGCCCGGTCGGCCAGCCAGCCGACCACGGGTGACAGGACGTACATCCCCGCGATGTGCAGGCTGATCACGATGCCGATGACCGTGTACGTCGAGCCGCCGTGGTCGAGGTGGACCGGCGTCATGGACATGACCGAGACCATCGCGGTGTGGCTGACCGCGATCGCGACCAGGGCGCGGCCCGCCACGGGCGTCTCGCGCAGCACCCGCCAGGCGGTACGGAACGTTCTCCCGCCCTTCTCCGGAGAGCCGGCCTGGCCGGACGCGGGGGTGCCGGGAGCCGGAGACGCGTCCGGGGCACGGAGGGCGGCGTGGGCCAGGAGCAGCGGATCGGGGCGCAGGGCGATCACGATGATGCCGAGGGCGACGGCGAAGCCCAGCAGGGCGAGGGCGAACGGGCCGCTGCCCGTCGGCAGCCCGAGTCCGGCGCTGAACCGCTCCGCCGGTCCCGCGAGGTTCGGCCCGGTGACCGATCCGACGGTGGTGGCCCACACCACCAGCGACAGGTGCCGGGCCGAGTGCCCCGGCGGGGACAGGTCGGTCGCGGCGTAGCGCGAGGCCAGGCCTCCCGCGCTGGCCGCGCCGAACAGCACCAGCCCGGCCAGCAGCAGCGGCCACGATCCCAGGCCGACGGCGAGCAGCGAGACCAGGCAGCCGAGCAGGGCGCACCCGTAGGCCAGGGCGAGCCCGGCCCGCCGCCCGCCCCTGCCGGACGATCTCGCGGTGGGCAGTGCCAGCAGCGCGGCGCCCAGCACGGTCGCGGTCCCGGCCAGCCCGCTGAGCGCGGTGGAGCCGGAGAGCTCCTCCACGGTCACCGAGCTGAAGGTGAGCCCCACGGCGACACCGATCCCGCCGCTGATCTGGGCGGCGGACAGGACGGTGAGCGTCCGCCGCTGCACGGCGGCGATCCGTTCCGCATTGGGGGAGCCGCCGGGGTTCGCGGTGTTCGTGGGGTTCGCGGTCACGAGCGAAGTCTGCCATCACTCATGACCGGACCACGAGGCCATTTCGCCGACGGGGCGAGGAGACGGCCGGCGGATCAGTCGACCGGTACGAAGGTGGCGAAGAACGTCTGGAGGATCTCCGAGTTCTTCTCCCAGTCCAGATCCTGGACCCTGAACGTGATCTGGTAGGCGGTCAGGCCGTTGACGGCGATGTAGCGCGTCAGCCCGTGCATCGGGACGCCGTTGGACTGGACGTAGGTGTACTCCCAGTCCGCGGCCTTCCACGTGCGGTAGTTCACCGCCGTCACGCCGACCTCGGTGTATTCGTCCAGGCCCTTCTTGCTCGCCCTGCTCAGTGCCAGCACCGGCTCCGCGACCGGCACCTTGGCGACGACGATGTTCTGTCCGCCGCCCTTCGGCCCGGAGAAGGTGGCCGTTCCGCCGGCGCTCTCCTTCACCGTCCAGCCGTCGGGCACCGCGCCGGAGACGCCGGCGGCGTCCACCCGCTTGAAGCCCTCGGGGACCTCGCTCGGCCCGGCGGGGGTCAGCGGCTCGGCCGCCGTGGAGATCGCCGTGGACGGGGTCGCGGGGGCCGCGGGATCGGAGTTCCCGCCGGGCAGGAAGACGAGCAGCCCGGCGACCACGATGGCCAGCACGCCGCCCCCGCCGAACATCAGCAGGCGGACGTCGGGACCGCCGCCCTCGTTTCCCTGCGCGCGGCGCGCGCTCCCGCGCGCCCCGCTCCGGCCGGGAGAGGTCGGACTCTGCGAGTCCCGTACGGCGGCGCGGGAGGGCGCCTCCGGCGAGGAGGGGGTGGGCCAGAGCGCCGCCTCGCGGGCCCGGGACGCCTCGCTCTGCCCGCCGCGCCGCGGTGCGGCCGGTGGCGCGGACAGCGGCGCGGCCGGCGCGGCGACGGGCAGGTCGCCCGAGAAGCTGGTCAGCGGGTCGAACGGGTTGCCGTCGGGCCCGGTCGCCGGGATGCGCAGCGCGTCGTAGCCGCGCTGGTGCCCGCCGGTCAGGCCGGTGGCCGCGTCGGCGGGCGGCCCGCCCGCCCGCGGGAACCCGCCGGAGGCGGAGGCGGGGAAGGACAGCAGGTCCGCGCGCTGGGATCCCGACGGGCCGGAGAGCGCGTCGTAGGGGAGCGGGTGGCCACCGGAGGAGTCGTTGCCCGAGCCGTACGGCACCCGGATCGGGCCGGAGGGCGTCTCGATGATCCGGGAGGGCATCGGCCCCGACGGCATGTCCAGCGGGGGCATCAGGTGGATCGGCATGGAGTCGCCGGGGACCGGCATCGACGAGGGCGAGGGGGTGGGCGCGCGGTTCGGGGTGCTGGAGCCGTGGCTGCGCAGTATCCGGTCGAGCAGGTCGGACACCTGCGAGGCGCTCATCCGGTCGGCGGGGTTCTTGCGGAGCAGGCCCTCGATGACGGTGATCAGGGCGCCGGCCCGCTGGGGGCGGCTGGGCTCCTGGGTGAGGATCGCGCCGAGTACGGCCACCGCGTCCGGACCCTCGTAGGGAGGCCGCCCCTCGACCGCCGCGTACAGGGTGGCGCCGAAGGACCACAGGTCGGAGGACTGCGTGACCGGCTGGCCCGACAGCCGCTCCGGCGGGATGTAGCCGGGCGAGCCCATCAGCAGGCCGGTCTGGGTGATCGCGACGTCGCCCTCGATCGCGGCGATGCCGAAGTCGGTGAGGACCACCCGGTCGGAGGTGAGCAGCACATTGCCCGGCTTGACGTCGCGGTGCATGATCCCGGCGGCGTGGGCGTGGCGGAGCGCGTCGAGCACCCGGACGCCGATCTCGGCGGCCTGCACCACCGGCAGCGGCCCGCTCTGCCGCACGGCCTGCTCCAGCGACCAGGCGCGGACCAGCTCCATCACGATCCAGGGGCGGCCGTCCTCCTCGACGACGTCGTGGACGGTGACGATGCCGGGGTGGCTGAGCCGGGCCGCCGAGCGGGCCTCGCGCAGCATCCGCCGGTGGGCTCCCTGGGTGCCCGCGTGGTCGAGCCCGTAGGGGAGGATCAGCTCCTTGACCGCGACGTCCCGGTCGAGCAGGACGTCGTGCGCGTGCCACACCATGCCCATGCCGCCACGGCCCACCGGTGACACCAGGCGGTAGCGCCTGCCCACCAGCCTGCCCTGGCCCTCCGGTGTTCCGCCGGCGGAATCGCCGCCCTCAGGCCCCTGGGGGTTTCTCCCGAGCAAGCGATCGGTCATCGTTCCCCGTTCCCCATAACCAGCGCTTTCGTGAGGTGGACACGATAGCGAGATGGCATTTGGTTATGGAAGTTTGCATGCTGAGAAAGCACGTGACGGTATTTGTCAGGATCGGTGTTCTCCGGATCACTGAGGTCTGCGCCCGCGCTCTGACGTCGCCGAATGCTACCGGCGGATGGCGGAATTGTCAGCTTTACCCAATCTTAATAGACAAAAGATCACTAAGACGCCGTATGTTCATGATCGGTCACCTCGGCCGCCGCGGCCAGCGCGGCCAGCGCCGAGGTGAAGGCCGAGGCGGGCGGGCTGACCAGGCCCGCGCCGACCTGTCCGGTCCCCGCGACCCGTCCGGCGATACCGGTGTTCACGGTGGGCAGCAGGCCCGTCCTGGCGACCAGCGTGACGTCGACGCCGACCGGCGTGCCCCGGAAGTCCAGCCCCGGGATCTGGTACGCGGGGTGCTCGGCCAGGGTGATCTCGTACATGGACCGGGTGGCCGCCATCGCGTCCGACACGTCGCCGCCGACGAACCTCACGATCGCCGGGGCCGCGGCCATCGCGAAGCCGCCCAGCCCCGCCGTCTCGGTGATCGTCGAGTCGCCGATGTCGGGGTTGGCGTCGTCCGGGCCGTACGCGCCCAGGTAGAGACCGTCCGGCACGCCCGCGGGGCCGGTGAACCACCGGTCGCCCAGCCCGGAGACCTGGACCCCGAAGTCCGTGCCGTTGCGGGCCATCGCGACGACCATCGTGGAGCCGGGGACGTCCCGGGCGGCGTCCGTGCTGACCTTGCACGCGGCCATGCCCGCGTTGAGGAAGAAGTGGTCGTTGCCGTTGACGAAGCGCAGGACCTCGGCGGCGTGGCCGGGAGCGGCCTCCACCACGTCGGGGGCGAGCTCGCGCACCAGCAGCGAGGTGGCGGCGCGGTTGCGGTTGTGCAGCTCGTCGCCCATCTGCAGGGCCTGCGCGGCCAGCGACCTGAGGTCGAGCGGCCCGCTCCGCTGCAGGGTGGCCTGGAGCACCGGGCCGAGCACCTCGGCCATCCAGCGCAGCCGTTCCAGCACCTCGGGACCGTACGCGCCGTACCGCAGCACCTTGCCCAGGCCCTCGTTGAGCGAGCAGTAGGCGGTGCCGCCGTGCTCGGCGTCGTGGACCTCGAACATCCACATCGACGGGGTGACCACGCCCGCCATCGGCCCGACGGTCCGGTGGTGGTGGCAGGAGTCGAACCGGGCCCGCCCGGCGGCCAGCCGCTCCTCGGCCTCCCCGGCGTCGGCGGCCAGACCCTCCAGCAGCATCGCCCCGATGAGCGCGCCCCGCATCGGGCCCGACGCCCGTTCCCACTCGATCGGCGGTCCCGCGTGCAGGAACGTCCCCCTCGGCAGGTCGAGCACCTCGTGCGCGGGCCGCACCCCGACGAGCTGAGGCCGCGCCGAGACCAGGCGGCCCACGGCCGTCTCGTTGGCGCGGACCCTGCGCGGGTCGGCCAGCACCCTGGCCAGGTCCGCCTCGGTGCCGGGCATCGGCGGGCGCCAGTCCACCCGGACCCGCGGGACGGCCTGCGCGTCCAGCGCCTCGCCGAGCACGTCGGCCCCCACAGTGATCACTTCCGGCTCGCCGGAAAGCATGGACAGCGTCATCAGTTCTCCCTGAACCTGAAAACGGTCAACGGGCGTTCGCGGTGATCCCGGCGGCCGCTCGCGCGGCGTACCCGGCGGCCCCGGCGTTGGACGTGAACACCGCGGCCCCCGCCGCGTTCAGGGCCCCGGCCTGCGCGGCCAGCCCCTGCGGGTCACCCTCGGAGCCGACCAGCGCGACCACCGCCGTGACGCCTCTCGCGACGGCCTCGGCGATCGCGGGCGCGAGCCTGGCGGAGGGGTCGGGGTCGGCGCCGTGGCCGAGCACCACGTCGAGCAGGACGACGTCGCCGGGCGGCACCTCGGCCAGGGCCTCCAGGCGGAGCGTCGGGTCGATCATCGGGTGGGCCCTGCCGACCGTGTAGGCGTCGTCGCCGAAGTCGGTGAACTCGCCGCGCCCGGCGACCAGCCGCCCCTCCACGCACAGCGTCCCGCCCGAGTAGATCCCCCGCAGGTTCCCCCCGGCTCCCGCGCCGCCCGTCCCGGGGACGGGCCAGGAGGGCCAGGTGGGGACAGGGACGCCGAGGGCGCGCAGGGCGGCCTCGGTCACCGAGGTCAGGTCGTCCCGGCCGGGACCGAGCAGGGCGGTCACGACCGGCGTGCCGAGTTTCGCCACGGCCTCCTCGACGGCCCGTGCGACCTCGGGGGCCGGAGGCTTGGAGATCAGGACGATCAGCTCCGTGGCCGGGTCGGCGTCGAGGGCCTCCAGGGCGCGCAGGGTGGACAGCCCGCCCACGTCCGCGGACAGGTCGCGACCGCCCACGCCCAGCACGTGCGACACCCCCACCCCCGCCAGGTCGAGCAGGCAGGTCACCTGCTGCGCACCGGTCCCCGAGGCGGCCACCAGCCCGACCGGGCCCGGCCGCAGGACGTTCGCGAAGCCGAGACCCGCCCCGCCGACCACCGCGGTGCCGCAGTCGGGACCCATGACCAGCACGCCGCGCTCGGCGGCGCGCCTCTTGAGCAGCACCTCCTGCTCGACCGGCACGTTGTCACTGAAGATCATCACGGACAGGCCCGCCTCGACGGCGTCCAGCGCCTCGGCGAACGCGTGCGGGCCCGGCACCGAGACCAGGGCCAGGGTGGCGGCGCGCTCGCGGGCCGCGGCGCGGACGGTCCGCGGGGGGCGCTCGGCGGCACCGCCGCCACCCGCGGACGGGGCCGACAGCGCGGCGAGCAGCCCGTCGAGTTCCGCGGACGCGGCCTCCAGGGCGTCCGCCTCGCCGCGCAGCGCGATCAGCAGGTCGGCGGGATCCGCCCGGGGAAGGTCGAAGCCCAGCTCGGCGGCGATCCCGAGGTTGAGCTCGGTGGCCATCGCCACCACCGCGACCTCCACGCCGGGCAGCGCGGCCGCCGCGCGGCTGACCCGCATCAGGCTCACGGAGTCGTGGTAGACCCCCGTACGCGTCCGGACCACATCAGTACTCGCCATTGCCCCCGCCTTCCAGATCGATCACCGCCGCGAGCCCGATCCGCAGCCCCCACGCCAGGTCCGCCCCGGAGGTGTGGCCCAGTTGCAGGAGGCGGTGCAGCGCCGGCTCCAGGGACTGCCGTCCCGCCACGCCCCGCAGCACGGCCAGCACCTCGCCGCTGGCCTCGCCCCGGGCGGCGCAGTGCAGCAGCGCCGCCGAGATGGGGGTGGTCCTGCCGCGCACGTCGAAGGTGACCGCCGCGGCCAGCCAGCCGGCCAGCCAGACGGCCCGGCCCGCCCCCGCCGCCCCGCCCAGATGGCGCAGCGCGACCAGCAGTCCCGCGAGCACGTCGTCACCGCTCGGCGTGAGCCCGGGACCCAGGCCGACCAGCTGCTCGGCGGCGACCACGCTCTTCAGCAGCGAGCCCTCGGCGCATCCCTGGGCCAGCAGGCCGGCCGCGCCGTTGCCCTCCAGCCCCGGACGCCTCGGCGACCGCTCGCACAGCTCCGCCATCGCGGGCAGCGAGCGGGCCAGCCGCGCGACGTCCACGGCGCCGAGCGGCGGGGCCGGGTTCCACCAGCGGTGGGCCCGCAGGCTGAGCCGCCCGACGTCGATCGAACCGTCGCCGACGGACGCCTCGTCGCCCACCGCGACCTTCGGCATCGGGCCGGTGACCACCATGGCGTTGGGCAGGCGGGTGGCCTCCCCGGTCACCACCGCGATGACCTGCGGTTCCAGCTCGGTGCGTACCTCAAGGTAGACGCCGGCGGGGAAGGCCGCCAGCACCCGCGCCGGGCGGCGGGGCGCCTCCAGCATCCGGCGCAGGGCCGTGCTGGCCGCGCCGGTCCGGTGTGTCCGTACGTGTACGCGCTGCGCCCTCGGGCGCGTCTTGACGCTCATGAGCGCTCCTCGGCCGGCCCCGTGGGTGTGAAGGTGCTCTCTCCAGCGGTTCGCTCGCTCACGGACTCCCCCATCCATTGAGCCGACGGTAGAACGGGCGCGGACACAGGCCGTACGGAGAAAGCTGCCAACAGTCTGCCCAAAGGTTGGCTCTTCCTGACAGACGGGTCCATCAGTCACAATCACCTCATGGAACCCCCCGTGCGCCCGGCGAGCACCGGAACGATCATCCATGGCGTCGCCGTCGGCGAGGTCCTCGGCGTCTCGACACTGGCGGGGGCCCGGCTGATCGCGGGGGAGCGGGGCCTGGACCGCGTCGTGCAGCGCCTCAACGTGATGGAGGTGCCCGACGTCCTGGCCTGGGTCAAGCCGCACGAGCTGCTGCTCACCACCGGCTACCCGCTGCGCAACACCCCCCAGTCGCTCGGCAGGCTGGTGGCCGACCTCGACGAGCGCGGCCTGGCCGCGCTCGCCGTCAAGCTCGGCCGCTATCTCGACGAGCTGCCCGAGGAGATGGTGGAGCAGGCCGACCGGCTGGGCTTCCCGCTCATCCAGCTTCCCGACAACGTCGGCTTCGACGACATCCTCAACCAGGTCCTGACCGACATCCTCAACCGCCAGGCCGCCGTGCTGGCCAGGGCCGAGGAGGCGCACCGGGCGCTGGTCCAGGTCGTGCTCGCCGGGGGCGGGCTGCGCGAGGTGACGGCCGAGGTCGCCGGGCTGCTGGGCGTGGGGGTGGCGGTGCTGGACGGGACGGGCCACGTGCTGGCCGCGGCCGGGCCCGTCGAGCACGTGGCCACGCTGCGCGAGGCCCCTGGGGCCGCCGGAACCCCTGAGGGGCACCACACCTCGGTGCCGGTCGTGGCGGGTGGCCACCACCACGGCAGGATCGTCGCCTGCGGCCCTGTCGGGTCCATCGGTGACGGCGACGTCGGCATTCTGGAACGTGCCGCCACGGTCGCCGCGCTGGTGGTGACCCGGCAGGAGGCGGTCAACGCCGTCGAGAGCAAGTACCGCGCCGACTTCCTGCGCGACGTGCTCACCGGCAGGGCCGGGGGCTCCGAACGGGTCGCCTCCCGGGCCAGGGCCTTCGGCTGGGACCTGCAGCGCCCGGTCACCGTGCTGGTGGCCGAGCTCGACCCCGAGGGTGACGAGCGGGCCGCCCAGGACCGCCTGGTCACCTGCTGGACCGGCGCGATGCGCCGCCACGACGTGCGCGGCGCGGTGGCCGGGTTCTCCCACGAGGTCGTCACCGTCGTGGACGCGTCCGTCGACGCGGGCCGCCTGGCCAAGGACGCCGCGGCGGCCTTCGCCGAGTCCCTGCCCGCCACCTTCTCCACCGGCGCCAGCCGCACCGCCATCGGGGCCGAGGCGCTGCCCGAGGCGTACGGCCAGGCGCTGAAGGCCGCGCGGGTGGGCCGCCAGCTGCACGGCAACGGCGCGGTCGCGCACTTCGACCAGCTCGGCGTCTACCGGCTGCTCTCCCTGGTCAACGACACCGCCGAGCTGCACGCCTTCGTCCGCGAGACCCTCGGGCCGCTCGCCTCGGACGACGACGCGGAGAACGCCGACCTGCGCCGTACGCTGCAGGTGCTGCTGGAGACCAACCTCAACGTGGCCGAGACGGCGCGCAGGCTGCACTTCCACTACAACACGCTGCGCTACCGGATCGGCAAGCTGGAACGCATGCTCGGCGGCTTCACCGAGGACGCCCACCTGCGCCTGAACCTCACCCTCGCCCTGCACGTCCTGCGGATGCGCGGGATCTGACGGGATCTAAGCTGTTCGGCGTGAACGAGACCTTCGAGCTGGACACCGAATACATCCCGCTGTGCGACCTGCTCAAATACTGCGGCGTCACCGAGACGGGCGGCCAGGCCAAGCACTTCATCGCCGACGGCAACGTGCTGGTGGACGGCGAGGTCGAGCTCCGCAAGACCTGCAAGATCCGCGACGGGCAGGTGGTGACCGGCGACGGCTTCGAGATCCACGTGGTCGCGAAGTAGTGCGCGTCATGCGTGACTCCCGCCGGGCCGGCGGGTGCACCGTGCGTGATCCTCGCCGGGCCCGCGGGGGCGACGTACGCGATTCTCACCGGGCGGGTAGATAGGCCGTGCGCGAGGTGTCCACTGGTCGGCCGCTCAGATTTGGCAGATCATGACGGTGTAAGGGCATGCTTTCCGTCCTAACGTGCCCGCAACAGCTGTAAGGGGATTCGCCGGAGGGAAGCCCGCGGGGTGGTCACCGACCGACGGCCCGGTGAAAGGTGGGGCTCGATGGTTGCAGGTTGGACGAAACACGGCGACGGCAGGACACTCGCCCCGGGAGAGGTGGTCAGACCCGACGAGCGGCTGTCGTGGCCGCGCATGGTCGGGTTCGGGGCGCAGCACGTCGTCGCGATGTTCGGCGCGACCTTCGTCTTCCCCCTGGTGATGGGACTCGACCCCAACGTCGCCATCATGTTCTCGGGCGTCGGAACGATCATGTTCCTGCTCATCGTGAAGGGGAAGGTCCCCAGCTACCTCGGCACCAGCGCCTCGTTCGTGGGCGGTGTGCTCGCCATCCGGGCGCTCATGGGCGGCGACACGCCCGCCACCGACGCGATCGTCACCGGCGCCATCCTCGTCGCCGGGCTCGTCCTCGCGCTCGTGGGCGTGGCCATCCACTTCCTCGGCGTGCAGATCATCAACCGCGTCTTCCCACCGGTCGTCACCGGCGCCGTCGTCATGCTGATCGGCTTCGGCCTGGCGTACGTCGTCGCCGACATCTACTGGCCGCAGGACCAGTGGATCGCCCTGATCACGATGACCGTCACCTTCGTCATCATCGTGCTCTTCAAGGGCTTCATCGGCAGGATCGGCATCCTGCTCGGCCTGGTCATCGGTTTCCTGCTCTCCTGGGTGGCCGACAGGGTCTTCGGGAACATCACCGCCTTCAACGCGGCCACCGGCGCGGTCGACACGCACCCCAGGGTGAACTTCAGCGGTGTGGCGTCGGCCGACTGGATCGGCCTGCCGAGCATGCACTTCCCCGACTTCAGGTTCTCCGCCGTGCTGCTGGTCCTCCCGGCGGTGATCGCGCTGGTCGCCGAGAACGTCGGCCACGTCAAGGCCGTCGGTGAGATGACCAAGACCGACGTCGACCCGTACATGGGCCGGGCGGTCGCCGCGGACGGCGCCGCCACCGTCGTGGCCAGCGCCTTCGGCGGCTCCCCGACCACCACCTACGCCGAGAACATCGGCGTGATGGCCGCCACCCGCGTCTACTCGACGGCCGCCTACTACATCGCCGCCGTCATCGCGATCCTGTTCGGACTCTGCCCCAAGTTCGGCGCGCTGGTCGCGGCCACGCCGGGCGGCGTGCTCGGCGGCATCACCGTCATCCTGTACGGCATGATCGGCCTGCTCGGCGCGAAGATCTGGGTCGAGAACCGGGTCGACTTCGCCGACCCCGTCAACCTCGTCCCGATCGGGGCCGGGATCATCCTCGCCATCGGCCCGGTCAAGCATATGATCAGTTCGGACTTCACGCTGGAGGGCATCGCCCTCGGCACCATCGTGGTGGTGGCCGGCTACCACCTGCTCCGGGTCATCGCCGGGCGCGGCGGCACCGGCGGCGGCGCCGGTCCAGAGGTGTCCGAGCCGCAACGAGAGGCCGCCGGGTGAAGCCACCCCCGTTCGAATACCACGCCCCCCGCTCCCTCGGCGAGGCGCTCGACGCCCTCGCCGGGGCCGGGGAGCACGGCAAGGTGCTCGCCGGGGGGCAGAGCCTGATCCCGCTGCTGAACATGCGGCTGGCCGCCCCTGACCACCTGGTCGACATCAACCGGCTGCCGGAGCTGGCGTTCGTCGACGTCGCACCGGACGGTGTCCGGGTCGGCGCCCTGGCCAGGCACGCCCAGGTGGAACGGCACGAGCCGGCCGCCGCCGCCCAGCCGTTGCTGCGCCAGGCGCTCCGGCTGGTGGCCCACCCGGTGATCCGCAACCGGGGAACCGTCGTCGGCAGCCTGGCCCACGCCGACCCCGCCGCCGAGCTGCCCGCCGTCCTCACCCTGCTGAAGGGCTCGGTACGGCTGGCGCGGCCCGGCGCGGTCAGGGACGTCCCCGCGGACGCCTTCTTCACCGGCCCGCTGGAGTCGGCCCTCGCCCCGGGCGAGCTGGCCGTCTCCGCGTTCTTCCCCGCGCCGCCCCCGCGCTCGGGCACCGCGTTCCGCGAGGTCGCCCGGCGGCACGGCGACTACGCCCTGGCCGGGATCGCGGCGCTGGTCGTCCTGGACGACGACCTGAGGATCACCTCGGCCGCGGTGGCGTGCGTGAGCCTCGCCCTCGTCCCGCTGTTCGTCGACGTCACCGAGGCCGTCGGCCACCGCCCGGCCGCCTCGGCCGACTGGGACTCGGCGGCCCGGGTCGTACGGGAACGGGTCGATCCCGAGACCGACATCCACGCGACCGCCGCCTACCGGCGGCACCTCGCCGGGGTCCTCACCGAGCAGGCACTCCGTGACGCCGCCAGGGAGGCCGCGGATGCATGAGATCACGCTGACCGTCAACGGGGTGCTCCGGCAGGCCGAGGTCCCGGCGCGGCGGCTGCTGTCCGACTGCCTGCGGCACGATCTCGGGCTGACCGGCACGCACGTCGGGTGCGAGCACGGGGTCTGCGGCTGCTGCACGGTGCTGCTGGACGGCGAGCCCGTCCGCTCCTGCCTGACGTTCGCGGTCACCGTGGACGGGCGCGACATCACCACCGTCGAGGGGCTCGCCGACGGGGACGGCACGCTCTCGCCGGTGCAGCGGGCCTTCGCCGAGTGCCACGGCCTGCAGTGCGGCTTCTGCACCCCCGGCTTCCTGTGCACGGTGACCGCGCTGCTGCGCGACAACCCGGCGCCGACCGACGAGGAGGTGCTGGAGGGCATCTCCGGCAACCTGTGCCGGTGCACCGGGTACCAGAACATCGTCAAGTCCGTCCACCGCGCGGCCGAGATCATGGCGGAGGAGCCGTGAGCGGGCGTGGCGAACACCCGGGCGGGCGAGGCGGGGGACACGTCCCGGCGGGCCGGCAGGTGAGGCGATCATCATGACCACGAAACTGTTCGGCGAACCGGTCACCCGGCGCGAGGACCCCCGGCTGCTGACCGGGCAGGGCCGCTACGTCGACGACCTGGGAGCCGGGGCGCTGGAGGCGGCGTTCGTCCGGTCCCCGCACGCCCACGCCAGGATCCGCGACATCGACGTCTCGGCCGCCGTCGAGGTCGACGGGCTGGTGGCGATCTACACCTGGGAGGACCTGCCCGGCGCGCTCGCCCAGCCGCTGCCGCTGCTCATCCCGCACCCGGCGCTCACCCACGGCCGCACCGCGTACCCGCTGGCCCGCGAGATCGTCAGGCACGTCGGCGAGCCCGTCGTGATGGTCGTCGCCCGCGACCGCTACCTCGCCGAGGACGCCTGCGCGCTCATCCGGGTCGACTACGAGATCCTCAAGCCGGTGGTCGGCGTGGAGGAGGCCGCGCAGTCCGCCCAGCTCGTCCACGAGGGCGTGCCGGGCAACGTCGGCGCGCACCTGGTCCAGGAGGTGCCCTCGGCCGCCGGGCTCGGCGCGCGCGAGGCGATCGACGCCGCGCCGCACACCTTGTCCTTCCGGCTCGACATCGAGCGCAGCGCGTCCATGCCGCTGGAGGGACGCGGCGTGCACGCCCGCTGGGACGCCGACGACCGGTCCCTGCGCGTCCACTCCAGCACCCAGACCTCCACGAGCGTCCGCATGGCCATCGCGGCCAAGCTCGGCCTGCCGCTGCCGAAGGTCGAGGTGATCGCCCCCGACGTGGGCGGCGGCTTCGGTGTGAAGATCGTGCACCCGTGGCCGGAGGAGATCCTGGTCCCGTGGGCGGCGATCACGCTCGGCCACCAGGTCAAGTGGACCGAGGACCGGCGCGAGCACTTCGTCTCCTCCGCGCACGAGCGGGCCCAGGTGCAGTCGGTCCGGGTCGGCTTCGACGACGAGGGCCGGGTGCTCGGCCTGGACGTCGAGATCCTGCACGACCACGGCGCCTACACGCCGTACGGGATCATCGTGCCGATCATCACCTCCACCCAGCTGCTCGGTCCCTACCGGATCGGCGCCTACCGGGTCGAGTTCTCCTCGATCTACACCAACACCGTGCAGGTCACCCCGTATCGCGGGGCGGGCCGCCCCCAGGGGGTCTTCTGCATGGAGCGGACCATGGACCACATCGCCGAGCATCTCGGGGCCGACCGCACGGCGGTGCGCGCGGCCAACTTCATCCAGCCCGACGAGTTCCCCTACGACCAGGGCCTGATCTTCCAGGACGGCCGCCCGCTGATCTACGACAGCGGCGACTACCCCGAGTCGCTGCGGATGCTCAAGGAGCTGATCGGCTGGGACGACTTCCCGGCGCGCAAGGCCCGCGCCGCCGAGGAGGGCCGCACGATCGGGATCGGCGTCGGCTGCTACGTCGAGGGCACCGGCGTCGGCCCGTACGAGGGCGGGCACGTCCAGATCACCTCCGACGGCCGGGTGCACGTCTCCACCGGCCTCACCTCCCAAGGCCAGGGCCACGAGACGGTGTTCGCCCAGATCGCCGCGTCCGAGCTGGGCGTGCCGATGGAGCGGGTCTCGGTCGTCACCGGCGACACCCGCAGGTTCGGCTACGCGGTCGGCACGTTCGCCTCGCGCGCCGCGGTGATGAGCGGCAACGCGATCGCGCTCGCCTGCAGGAAGGTGAGGGAGAAGGCGCTGCGGATCGCCGCCGACGCGCTGGAGGCCGACCCGCGCGACCTGGAGATCGTCGACGGGGAGGTGCGGGTGGCGGGCACCCCCGGCGCCTCGATCCCGCTGGCGACCGTGGCGGTGCTGTCCAACCCGCTGCGCTACGCCTTCGACGAGGAGGCGGCGAGGGCCACCCAGTTCGCGGGCGCCGCGGCCTACGACCGGCCGCCGGTGGCGGAGGGGGAGGAGCCCGGGCTGGAGGGCCGCGACTACTACTCGCCGATCCGCTCGACCTTCGCCTCCGGCATGCACGCGGCGATCGTCGAGACCGACCCGCTCACCGCCGAGATCCGCATCCTGCGCTACGCCGTCGTCCACGACTGCGGCAGGCTGATCAACCCGATGATCGTCGAGGGCCAGATCCACGGCGGGGTCGCCCAGGGCGTCGGCGGGGCCCTGTACGAGAAGATGGTCTACGACGGCCACGGCCAGTTGCTGAACGCCTCGTTCATGGACTTCCTGATGCCGTACGCCACCGAGGTGCCCTTCATCGAGACCGCCCACCTGGAGACGCCGTCCCCGCTCAACCCGCTCGGCATCAAGGGCGCGGGCGAGGCGGGGGTCATCCCGGTCTCGGCGGTGATCGCCTCGGCGATCGAGGACGCGGAGGGGATCAGGATCGACAGGATGCCGATCTCCCCGTCGGACCTGTTCGACCTGCGTCGCGCCGCCGCGGGCTGACCCCTGGCGTTTTCAGGGTCTGCGGGGCCAGGCCTTCTCGGCCGGGCAGGACCCGTTCCCAGGGGGATGAGGGAATCTTCCCGAACTCCGCGGGATCATCCGGCCGGGCGGTCGTGGTCCCGGACGGTGCCGAACCGGACCGGCGGGGAGCCGCTCCGGGTCATACGTCGCCGGCCGGGAGATGTTGCTCACTCCAGCGCGACAACGGCTGAAGGGCGGAGATCAGCTCTTCGGCGTCGGGCGTGAGGGCGTAGGTGATCTGGACCGGCATGCTGGGGATCACCGTGCGTTCGATGAGCCCGCGGGCCTGGAGTTGCTTGAGCCGCAGCGTGAGCTGCGGATCCGAGATGCCCGGCACCAGGGCGCGGTACTCCTTGAACCGGCGGGCGCCGCGGACCGCGGCGAGCAGGATCGGCCCGGTCCAGCGGGTCCCGATGATGTCGATCGCGCGCAGGATGCGGTGGCAGTGCTCCTCGTCGATCGGAGCGCTGGGCGGCGTAGTCACTTTCCAAATGTAAGTAACTTTGGTGTCCTTTGCCAACCCGGGCCGGCGGATGGATGCTTTTGACGACCGACGAAAGGGAGGGGCGTCATGACCACGCGAACCGTGCCGGCGAGCCGGAAGGTGAACCGGGTTCTCGACAAGGTGGACATCGGTGCGACCGCGATGTCCGATCACAGCGCGATGATCATCGCACCGGGCAACAGCGCCTGGACCGATCCATTCCTGGTGATGGGGGAGGAACTGGTCAACCAACCGGGGTTCGACTGGCACCCGCACCGCGGGCTGGAGACCGTGACCCTGATCCTGGACGGGGCCCTGGAGCACGGCGACAGCATGGGCAACGCCGGTGTGCTCGGGGCGGGGGACGTGCAGTGGATGACCGCGGGGCGGGGCATCATCCACCGTGAGGTCGCCGCCCGCTCCGAGCGGGCCCACATCATCCAGATATGGGTCAACCTGCCGGCGCATCAGAAGATGGTACCCACCCGCTACCAGGACCTGCGGGCCGGCATGCACGCCGTGCACACCGAGGACGGTGTGCTGGTCCAGCTGATCTCGGGGGAGACCGGGCCGGCACGCGGGCCGGCGCTCAATCACTGGCCGATCCTGGGCATGGTGATCACGCTCGACCCGAGGACCGAGTACCGGCAGCTGCTCGACGGGGACCAGCGCGCGTTCGCGTACGTGCTCTCGGGCCGGCTGACGATCGCCGGCCGGACCGTGCACGCCGGGCAGGTCGCCTGGTCCGATCCGGTGTCCCGGCAGGGCGACGCGACCACGCTGACCCTGGCCACCGGCGACGGTGACGAACAGACCAAGGTGATGCTGTTCGCCGGGCGGCCCATCGGTGAGTCCGTGTACGCCAGCGGCCCCTTCGTGATGAACACTCGCGCCGAGATCGAACAGGCCTACCGCGACTTCCACTCCGGCAAGTTCGGCAAGATCCCCCGGCACACACGCCTGCCCGCCGGTGCGTAGTCGGCCGGGGTCGCCGCTTGTCGAACACGCGTGGCAACGCCTCTTCGTGTTCGCGCGGCGGCTTGGAACATCCTCATCGCCTCACCCCCGTACGGGTGAGGGACCAATGCTGTGAAGGGATCCATCCCATGAGCAACACCGACGGTGCCGTTCCCGAGGGACTGGTGCCGGCCGAGGTGCTCGCCTCGACCGGCCCGGTCGCCGTTCACGCGGTGGGCCGCGCGAAGCCCGGTAAGGACAAGGAGTTCGAAGAGCTGATCAAGTCGGTCGTTCCGCTGATACGCGCGGAACAGGGCTGCGAGCAGTACGTGGTCCACACCAGTGACGAGGAACCCGGCGTTTACGCGATCTACGAGCGTTTCTCGAGCGGTGCGGACATGGTGCGGCACATGCGGCAGCCGTTCGTGCAGGAGTACTTCGGCCAGGCGGGCAGGCTCCTGGAAGGGCGACTCGAGGCGAAGTGGCTCCGGCCCCTGGACGCCTGACACGCGATGGCAGGCCCGGTACGGCGAGGCCGGACGGCGCAGACCGTTCCCCTCGCGAGGGTTCCGACACGGGAGCGCGATGCGGGAAGACCGGTCAGC
This sequence comes from Streptosporangium sp. LJ11, assembly GCF_051918945.1. Taxonomy (NCBI): domain Bacteria; kingdom Bacillati; phylum Actinomycetota; class Actinomycetes; order Streptosporangiales; family Streptosporangiaceae; genus Streptosporangium; species Streptosporangium sp. LJ11. Next base: position 108,956 of record NZ_JBPXMB010000012.1, on the reverse strand, counting down.
CCCCGGTCACCGCAGGGGGAGCGCCGACCGTGCCGGTCCACTGGTCGTTGATGCGCAGCCGGTCGGCGTCGTTCACCACGAAGATGCCGTTGTGCGGGTAGATGGTGTTGTCCTGCGACAGGTGGACGTAGTGGTACTCCGTGTCGGATCGGTGGCCGGGATCTGGGGCGCCGGGCGCGGCCGGCCTCGCCGCGGGGGTGGCGGTGGAGGCCGGGCCTCCGAGATCGGCTCGCTCGGAGTCTCCGACCGGTACGCGCTACGGGTCGCTGCGGGGGAACAGCCTGTCCAGGTGATAGTCCACCGTCGCCACGACGGCCTCCGGGGTGTGGTGGCCGATCAGCGCCGGGTTGACGAGGCCCTGGACGAGGGCGAACAGGATCGTCGCCTCACGCTCGGGGTCGAGGGTCGCCGGGACCTGACCGTCGCCCTGGGCGATCCTGATCTGCTGGGCGTAGAACCCGATGACGTGGGGCAGGGCGGCCCGCAGGAGGTCCGCGAGGTCGACGGCCACGACCGACCGGGCCAGGTAGGCCAGTGCGATGCGGGCCTCGGTGCGGCGCTCGTCGTCCAGCGGCAGCAACTCCAGGATTGCGGCGCGTACGAGTTCTCGCGGTGAGCCCCGATCCCGGGCGGCGGCGATCCGCAGGCCGATGCGCGCGTTCAGGTGCTCGAGCGCGACCATCAGCATCTCGTCCTTGGTCGCGAAGTAGTGCTGGACCATCCCCATGGACACGCCCGCCTCCGCCGCCACCTCCCGCAGGCTGACGGCGTCCAGCCCGTCCCTGTCGATGACCCGGTGGAGGGCCTCGGCGATGTGGCGCCGCCGCACCTCGTGATCCACCTTCTTCGGCATCCGTTTTTCCCATGCGGTCGTATTGAATGCGGCATCTCTTCTTTTTACAATGCGAGTGCATTGTATTGTGCCGTCCGAGGAGGCCGTGCCCATGCCCGTCTTTACCGCACGCAGTGTCGGCGCCCCGTCGGGCACGGAAGGCCCGCCCGCATGCGAGTGCTGATCATCGGGATCGGCACCCGAGGCGACGTCGCCCCTTACACCGGGCTGGGCTGCCGGCTCCGTGCCGCCGGGCACGAGGTGGCGATCGCGGCCCATGAGCCCCACGCCGAGATGGTGAGGGCGTGTGGACTGGAGTTCCGGCCGATCCCCGGCGACCCGCTCCCCCTCCTTCCCGCGGGCAAGGGGCATGGGCGGACGTCCATGACCGCCAAGGTCGGGATGTTCGCCGAGTACGAGCGCCAGACGGGCGACGGGATCGTGGCCGCGGCCGAACGCGGTGCCGACGTGCTGCTCCTCAACGTGCCGGCTTCGGCCGGAATCCACGTGGCCGAGGCCATGGGGGTTCCGAGCATGGGGGCGTATCTCCAGCCGGTCGATCCGACCGGTGACTTCTCCCCGGTCCTGGGCGCGTTCACCCGTTCGCTGGGCCGATGGGGCAATCGCACGGCGGCCCGGCTGGCGTTCACCACGCCCTCGCCGGTTTATCTGGGCGCCAGAAGACTGCGTGCCCGCCTGGGGCTTCCCGGTGCCACCGCCACCGCGACGTACCGTCGTCGCGAATCCACCCGCTGGCCGGTCTTCCACGGCTTCAGCCCGAGCGTGCTGCCGCGCCCGGCCGACTGGAGGGAGGGGCTCGAGGTGACCGGATACTGGTGGCCCGAGGATCCACCGGGCTGGCGACCGCCCGCGAAGCTGGTCGATTTCCTGGACGCGGGGCCGCCGCCGGTCTTCATCGGGTTCGGCAGCATGGGTTCCGGCCCCCTCGCGCGGGCGGACGAGGTGGCCGTGACCGCGTTGCGGCGGGCCGGGCTGCGCGGGGTGCTGCAGACCGGCACGGCTGACCCGGGCCTCGGCGGTGACGACGTGTTCCATGTCGGAGACGTGCCGCATTCCTGGCTGTTCCCTCGGATGGCCGCGCTGGCACACCACGCCGGCTGCGGGACCACGGCGGCCGGGCTGCGCGCCGGAGTGCCCGCCGTCGGGGTGCCGGCGATGGCCGACCAGCGGCTGTGGGCCTCGCGTCTCGCGGCACTCGGCGTGGGACCGGCCGCGATCCCTCTCGAACGCCTGTCGGCCGGGCGACTCGCGGCCGCCCTCGACGCCGCCGTGTCGGAGCGGTCCTATCGCGACAGGGCCGGGATTCTCGCCGGGCGGATCGAGGCCGAGGACGGTGCCGGAGCCGTCGTCGAGGCGGTGGGCAGGATCGGCGGCTGATCCGGTGGGGCGCCGGCGACGTGCGGCGGCACCGGGCGGCGAGGCTCGTGAGCCGCGGCGGGTCCCTCGGAGGCCGGCGAGCGGCCGTTTACGGAGGGTCGCCGGATCGTCACCATCCGGGATGTGACACCGTGGATGTGTATCTCGTGAACCGTACGCGCCGCCCTCACCGCAGGGGACGCCGGGGCGAAGAGGAGTGATCATGTCGAAGCCGCCGCTTCCCGAGGAAGCAGTCGCCATGCTGAGGAAACCGAATCACGCCGTCATCACCACGCTCCGGCCCGACGGCCAGCCCGTGTCCACGGCCACCTGGTATCTCTGGGACGACGGCCGGATCCTGGTCAACATGGACGGGGGCCGCAAGCGGCTGGAGCACCTGCGCGAGGATCCCCGGGTCTCCCTCACCGTGCTCGACGAGAAGGACTGGTACACCCACGTCAGCGTCGTCGGGCACATCGCCGAGATGCGCGACGACGGAGATCTGACCGACATCGACCGGCTGGCCCGCCAGTATCTGGGGAAGGAGTATCCGGACCGGAACCGCAGCCGAGTCAGCGCCTGGATCGAGGTCGATTCCTGGCACGGCTGGGGCGCGCACAAGGACAGCGACCAGCCCGGCTGACGTTCACTCCCGTCCGGGTGCCGGGCGGCCCGCCGGTCGAGACCGGATCTCGCCCGGCCTGACGGGCCGTCCCCGGACCGAACGCGGCCGGATGCCGAGGAGGCGGGCGGCGCCGGGGCGTCAGGTGACGTTCGTCGCGACGTAGACGGTGTTGGCCGACTCGCCGCCCCGCAGCGGGTTGGGGAAGGTGACGACGTGCGCCCGCGAGGTCGCGAAGACCTCCGCGAGCACGGCGGCGAAGTCCGGGTCCGGCGGGTCGTCCGACCACAGGGCGAAGACACCGCCCGGATGGAGGCGTTCGGCGAGCCGGCGCAGGCCCTCGGGGGTGTAGAGGGCGGCGTGGCTCGGGTGCAGCACGTGGCGCGGCGTGTGGTCGATGTCCACCAGGACGGCGTGGAAGCGCCGGTCCGGGGTCTCGGGGTCGAGGCCCGGACCGGCGGCGACCATCGCGAAGAAGTCACCGTGGACCAGGCGGCAGCGGGGGTCCGACATCAGCCGGGCGCCGACCGGCAGCAGCTCCCGCTCGTGCCACTCGATCACCTCGCCGAGCGCGTCGATCACGACGAGCGAGCGCACGCGGGAGTCCTCGAGCACGGCCTGGGCGGTGTATCCGAGCCCGAGCCCGCCCACGGCGACGTCGAGGTCCGAGCCCGGCAGCGCCGCCAGCCCGAGCCGGGCCAGCTCGATCTCGGCCACCGTGAACAGGCTCGACATGAGGAAGTCGTCGTCGAGTTTGATCTCGTAGACGTCGATGCCGAGCGAGGGTTCGCGCCGGCGCCGCAGGCTGATGGCGCCGATCGGCGTCGGACGCCAGTCGATCTCCTCGAAACGCGCGCTCATCGCAGCCGTCCGTCCATGGCGAAGGAGGCGGCCGGGCCGATGCCCGGGTCGGCCCCGGTGGTACCGGGCCTGAATCTATCCTGGCGGAGGCGTTTCGGTGGTCAGGGCAGGAGGGCGCGGACCTCGGCGAGCAGGTCGCACTGCTCGCGCCAGTCGCCTCCGGCGAATCCCAGGACCACGTGACGCGCCCCTGCCTCACGGTAGGCGGCCAGCTGCTCGGCCGCCCGTGCGGGTTTCCCGGTGACGGGGAGTCTCGTCGCCTCCTCCAGCGGGATGCCGTACCCGGTGATGCCCGAGGCGATGGAGGCGCGGGTGGGCAGGCCGGGTGCCGAGCCGAGGACGCCGGTGGCGCCGATGGCGACGACCGGCTCCGGGCGTCCGTGGGCGGCGGCGAGTTCGGCCAGCACGGCCCTTCCCGAGGCCACCGCGGCCGGGGGGACCATCGAGGGGAACCAGCCGTCCCCGTGGCGGGCCGCCCGCCGCACGGCCACCGCCGACGCGTTGCCGACCCAGATCGGCGGGGGCGTCACGGCCGGTTCGAGCCGCACCTTCGCCGGCTCGTCCGCCAATGTGACGGTCTCGCCGGCCAGCAGGCGCGGGAGCAGGTCCAGCGCGGTGTCGGTCCGCCTGCCGCGCTCGCCGTACGGCACCCCGGCCGCCGCCCACTGCCCGGCTCCGCCGCCGGACCCGACGCCCAGCACCAGCCGCCCGCCCGAGACGTGCTGCAGGCTCGCGATCTGCTTGGCCGACCAGGCGAGGGGACGGATCGCCGGGACGAACACGCTCGCCCCGATCCGGATCCGCGTCGTCGCCCCCGCCGCGACGGCCAGTGCCACGGCGCAGTCCAGCGAGGCCGCCCCGGTGGCCAGGTGGTCGCCGTGCCAGACGCCGTCCAGCCCCGCCTCCTCCGCGTGCCGCGCGGCGGTGCCCAGGTCGAGCCGCTGCTCCCGCTGCACGGCGACGGAAGGCAGGATCACTCCGATGTCCATGGAGGCCATCCTTCAACCTCAAGTCCCCTTGAGGTCAATCCGCGGCGGGTGGCCGGGCGTGAGGGGAGCGCCTCAGGCGGCGGCCCGGGGGAAGACCTGGGCGGGGTCCAGGGCGGCCGCCGCCTTGACCTGCACGCTGATCGGGTCCGCGAGGATCTCCGCCGCTCCGGCCTCGATGCCGTCGAGCGCCTTCCGCGCGATCTCGGGGGCCGGGGTCTTCTGCACGGTCGGGTCCCGCAGGATGTCGGTGTCGGTGAAGCCCATGTGAAGGCTGGACAGCTCCACGCCCCGCGCGGGGAGCGTGTCGCGCAGGCCGTTGGTCGCCATCAGGAGCGCGGCCTTGGTCGACGCGTACGCGGTGTACGACCCGAAACCGGGCGCCACGAGGAGGCCCAGGGCCGAGTTGACGTTCTGGATGTGGCCGCCGCCGTTGCCGGCGATGACCGGGGCGAAGGCGCGCATGAGCCGCAGCGGGCCGAAGAAGTTCACCTCGAACTCGCGGCGGACGTCGTCGAGGTCGTGGGTCAGGATGTCGTCGATGGCGAGGTCCACGCCGGCGTTGTTGATCAGGACGGTCACGTCGGAGGCCTGCTCGGCGGCCGCGGCGACCGCCTCGGGGTCGGTGACGTCCAGCTTCAGGGGCACGGCGTTCGGGGTGGAGACGGTCTTCGGGTCCCGGGCGGCGGCGTACACCTTGCGCGCGCCCCGCGCCAGAGCCTCCTCGACCAGGGCCCTGCCGATTCCGCGGTTGCCGCCGGTGACGAGCACGACGGCGTCTTGGATCTTCATGTGAGCCTCCAGAAGGTGGAAACCGATCGGTTTCCGCCATGGTAAACCGATCGGTTTCCAACGCCAAATCGGGAGGTACCCTTCAGGGGTGAGCACGATCCTGAAGGCCACCCCCCGCGAGCGGCTGCTGCGCGCCGCGGCGGACCTCTTCTACCGCGAGGGCATCACCGCGACCGGTGTCGAGCGGCTCTGCCGGGCGGCCGGGGTCTCGAAGCGGTCGATGTACCAGCTCTTCGAGACCAAGGACGAGCTGGTCGCGGAGAGCCTGGCGCTGCTCGGGGCGGACGTCCTCGCGGACTACTTCCCGGATGAGGCGGCCGGGCTGACCCCGCGCGAGCGGATCGTGCACGTCTTCGAACGGCTGGAGGCGCTGGCCGGAGATCCGGCCTTCCGCGGGTGCCCGTTCGTCGGCACCGCCACCGAGCTCAAGGACCCGGCCCACCCGGCGGCCCTGGTGGCCCGTGCGCGCAAGCAGGAGCTGACCGACTTCTTCGCGCGGCAGGCCGCGCTCGGCGGCGCGGACGATCCGGAGACGCTGGCGAACCAGCTGACGATCGTGTTCGACGGGCTGGCCGCCCGCGCGGTGGTTCGGGGGAGCGGGGTCGGGGGGCTGGCCGTCACCACCGCGTCGGTGCTGCTGGACGCCGGCGGGCTGCGCGCCGGTTAGGCCCGTTCCGGGCCGGGAGCCGGTCGTGGGGAGCGGGGGCGGCCGTCGGTCTCTCGAATCCCCTGGGCCTCCCGGGACTTCCGGGCTTTCCCGGGTCTTCCGGACCGCTCCGGGCCGGAGGCCTGGGCGGTCGTCAGGTGGGAGGGTGTCCGCGGCGGCCGGCGTTCAGCCGCGGGCGGAGCGCCGCGGTTTGGGAGGAGCGCCGTCGGGGTCCAGCTCCTCGACGAGCCGGCAGGCGCTGTGCACCGGGTCCACGCTGTTGGCCTGGACGGCCAGCTTCCGCAGCAGCTCCCGGAACACCGAGCGGTCGGCCGGGTCCAGCGGTGCCAGCACGTGCTCCTCGGCGTGTTCCAGCCGGGACTGCGTGTCGGTCCAGGTCGCCCTGCCCCGCTCGGTGGCGACGACGCGCTTGTTGCGCCGGTCGGCGGGGTCGGGGCGGCGCTCGACCAGGCCGGCCTTCTCCAGGTCGTCGAGCAGGTAGGTCATCACCGTCTTGTCGACGCCGAGGCGCTGTGCCAGCGCGCCCTGGCCGCCGGGCAGCCCCTGGACCGCGGCGACGAGGACCTGGTAGCCGCGCGGGCCACCGGGGAGATGGCTGACCAGCGCGTTCGCGGTCCTGACGTAGGAGCGGAAGACCACCCCGAGTGTCCAGCCCAGATCGGTGTCCAGGGCGTCCGGGGTCTCGGCGCCGGAACGTGGGGTTGCGGGCATGTCACGAGATTACCAGGATCGACGGTCGTCAAGACCTTCTGTTTGACAATTCATCTGCTTTGCATACGATCTGTCGTGCCGCACCATCGCGGCGCCACGCGTCCACGCGTCCGGGAACCCGGGCATCCGGGAGACGCGTGCCGCGCAGCCGAGATGACGCACCGAGGAGAGACATGGCCGACTACGGGCACGAGCTGCTGTTCGGGACCTTCCTGACCCCGATGGCCGACCAGGCCGAGAGAGTCGTCGCGCTCGCCCGGCTCACCGACCAGGCCGGTCTGGACCTGGTGACCGTGCAGGATCATCCGTACCAGGCGCGGTTCCTGGACACGTGGACGCTGTTGTCGGTCATCGCGGCGAGCACCTCGACGGTGCGGGTGTCGCCGAACGTGGCGAACCTGCCCCTGCGCCCGCCCGCGGTGCTCGCCCGCAGCGTCGCGACCCTGGACATCCTCAGCGGAGGCCGCGTCGAGCTCGGGCTCGGAGCGGGCGGCTTCCGGGACGGCATCGCCGCCGTCGGCGGCCCCCGGCTGACCGCCGCCCAGGGGGTCGACGCGCTGGAGGAGGGCATCCAGGTCATCCGAGCCATATGGGCGGAAGGGGGCGAAGCCGTACGGGTGGACGGCCACCACCACCGCGTCTGGGGGGCGCATCCCGGTCCGGCGCCCGCCCACGAGGTCGGCATCTGGCTGGGGGCCTACAAGAAGCGCATGCTCGACATGACCGGCAGGCTCGCGGACGGCTGGCTGCCCACCCACGCCTACGCCGCCCTGGACGCCCTCCCGGCCATGAACGCGATCATCGACGAGGCCGCTCTCGGCGCGGGGCGCTCACCGGCCGACGTACGGCGCCTGTACAACATCGCCGGCACCTTCACCGGTTCCGGCCGGGCCTTCCTCCAGGGGCCGGCGAGCGTCTGGGTCGAGCAGCTCGCCGAGCTCACCCTGGAGCAGGGGATGAGCGCCTACATCCTCGCGAGTGACGACCCCGACGACATCCGGCGCTTCGCCGCCGAGGTCGTCCCCGGCGTGCGCGAGCTCGTGGCCGCCGAGCGCGCCGCCTCGAGCGCGCCGGCCGCCGAGGACCGGTCCCGGCCGGCCGGGACGGGCACGCGGGCCGGTGACCGGAGCGCGTCACCGGCCACCGCGCCCGCCACCTCACCGGCCACCGTCGTGCCCGCCCGCACCGGAGGCGGGGCCCCCGCACTGGGGTTCATGCCGACCCCGGACGACGGCACCCGGCTCACCGACGTCCGGGTCTGGGACGAGTCCACCCGTCCCACCGGCCCGGCCCCCGACCCGGCCCGCACCTACACCGCCAGGGAGCAGGCGGCCGGACGCCATCTCGTCGACGTCCACGACCAGCTCCGCCAGGAGCTCGCCGAGGTCCGGCGGCTCGTCGAGGAGGTCACCGCCGGGGCGATGGATCCCGGCGTCGCGCGCTCGCACATCAACACGATGACGATGCGCCAGAACAACTGGACGGCCGGGGTGTACTGCGAGTCCTACTGCCGGATCGTCACGACCCACCACACCATCGAGGACCAGAGTCTCTTTCCCCATCTGCGCCGGGCGGACCCCAGGCTGGCGCCCGTCGTCGACCGTCTGGAGCAGGAGCACCACGCCATCCACGAGGTGCTCGAAGGCGTCGACCGGGCGCTGGTCGCCTTCGTCTCGGAACCCGACGGTCACAAGGCCCTGTGGGCCGCCCTGGACCTGCTGACCGACGCGCTTCTGTCGCACCTGTCCTACGAGGAGAGGGAGCTCGTCGAGCCGATCGCCCGGCTCGGCGCGCACTGAGGCGGCCGGTACCGAGAGGTGTCCGGTACTGAGACGGCCGGTCGAGGCGGCCGGCGTTCTCAGGACACCTCGGCGACCAGGCGCCTGCGGAAGACCCAGTACGACCAGGCCTGGTAGCCGAGCACGAACGGCAGCGCGATCAGGCCGATCCAGGTCAGCACCCCCAGCGTGTACGGGCCCGAGGCGGCCTCGGCGACGGTGAGGCCGGGGAACGGGGCGGGCCACAGGGCGCCGAACAGGGCGGCGCCGCCCAGCGCGATGGACGAGGCCGTTGCGGCGAACGCCCAGCCGTCCCGGCCGCGCCAGGTCAGCGCGACCCCGGCGGCCAGGGCCGCCATCGAGGCGAGCGCGCCCGCCCACAGCCACGGGGCGGCCGACCAGGCGCCGACCGCCGTACCCGCGACGGGGATGTGCGACAGGGCCGCCACCGCGGCGGGCAGCGCCACCGCGGAGGCGAGCATCGCGGCGCGCCGGGCGCGGGAGCGCACCGGCCCGGTGGTCTTGAGCGCGACGAACACCGCCCCGTGCAGCACGCACACCGAGAGCGAGAACAGCCCGCCGACCAGGGCGGCCGTCGCGCTGCCCCGCAGCAGGTCGGCGAAGACGGCGCCCCACAGGAACGCGGGCAGGGCGCTGCCGGCCAGCACGCCCAGGTCGCACCAGGCGCGGTCGGCGGCGTGCCGGACCTTGCCGCGCCACTCCAGGCCGACGCCGCGCACGATCAGCCCGACGAGGACCAGCACGATCGGCAGGTAGAACTCGCTGAGCAGCCCGGCGTACCAGGCGGGGAAGGCGGCGAACATGGCGCCGACCGCGGTGATCAGCCAGACCTCGTTGCCGTCCCAGACCGGGCCGATCGTGCCCAGGACCTGCTTGCGTTCGGCCTCGTTCCTGGCCAGCGCCGGTGCCAGCATGCCCACGCCGAAGTCGAAGCCCTCCAGCACGAAGTAGCCGGTCCACAGGAACGCGATGACCGCGAACCAGAAGGTGGTGAGTTCCATCGTCGTCGCCTTCAGTACATGAGGGTCGGCTGGAGCCGGGCGTCCGCGCTCTCGTCGTCGTCGCGGGAGGGCGGCGTACGGGGAGCGGCGGGGGCGGCGGGCTCGGGGCCCGTCTTGACGTGGCGCGTGAGCAGTATCGCCTCGGCCAGCGCGAGCGCGCCGTACAGCACCGTGAAGACCGTCAGCGAGACGGCCACCTCGGCCAGGCTGACGCCCGGCGAGACGCTCGCGGCCGTGAGCAGCTCTCCCTGGACGGTCCACGGCTGGCGGCCGATCTCGCTGAGCAGCCAGCCGGAGATCATCGCGATCGTCGGCAGCGGCAGCGCGAGCAGGCAGATCCGGGCGAACCAGGCGGGGACCTCCCGCGGGGTACGGGCGGCCACGGGGGTGCCGCGGCGCCTCCGGCGGGTGAGCCAGAGGCCGAGCACCGACAGGCCCACCGTGGACAGACCGAAGACGATCATCACGCGGAAGGACCAGAAGACCACCGGGAGGTTGGGCCGGTAGTCGCCGGGGCCGAACCGCTCCTCGTACCGTGCCTGCAGGTCCTCGGTGCCCTGGACCACCGCGTTCGGGTCGTCGGTGGCCAGGAAGCTGAGCAGCATGGGCACCTCCAGCCCGGGGACGGGGGAGAACGGCGCGCCGGCGGTGTCGTGCCGGAGTCCCTCGGCCGAGGCGAGCTTCATGGGCTGCTGCTCGTACAGCAGCTTGGCGGACATGTCGCCGCTGCCCGCGACCAGGGCCCCGGCGATCGCCGTCATCACCAGCGCGGCCCGCATCGGGGTCCGCCAGATGCTCACACCTCGCGACGCCGGTGCGGTCCCGCCGGTGGCCGTGGTCGTGGTGGTGCCGGTGGCGGCGGAGGCGGTGTGGCGCTCGCGCAGGAGGTGGTAGCCGCAGACCGCCAGCACGAAGGCGCCCGCCACGACGAAGGCTCCCGCGATCACGTGGGGCACCTGGGCGAGCGCGGTGGAGTTGGTGAGCACCGCCCACAGGTCCGTCATCCTGGCCTTGCCGTCGACCACCTCGTACCCGACCGGGTGCTTCATCCAGGCGTTGGCGGCGAGGATGAAGTACGCCGACAGGTTGGATCCGATGACCGCGGCCCAGATGGTGGCCAGGTGGACGCGTCTGGGAAGCCTGTCCCAGCCGAAGATCCACAGGCCGATGAAGGTCGACTCCAGGAAGAAGGCGAGCAGCGCCTCCAGCGCCAGCGGGGCGCCGAAGACGTCGCCCACGAAGATCGAGTACTCGCTCCAGTTCATGCCGAACTGGAACTCCTGCACGATGCCGGTCACCACGCCCATCGCGAAGTTGATCAGGAAGAGTTTCCCGAAGAACTTCGTGAGCCGCAGGTAGTGCTCCTTTCCCGTGCGGTACCACGCGGTCTGCAGCCCGGCCACGAAGACGCCGAGCCCGATCGTCAGGGGTACGAACAGGAAGTGGTACACGGTGGTCACCCCGAACTGCCACCGGGCCAGGTCTAGCGCTTCCATCGTTCCCCTTCGTTCCCCTCGCGGGCCTGGAGCTCTACAGCTTGTAGTTCTACTTCTAGTAGTACTACGGCTTGTAGAGCTATGGGCGGGAGAGGCGCCGCGAGCTACTGCGATCTTCGTCACATGGTCCGCCGGGAGACCGCACTTCTCCGTTGGACCGAGATCGTCTCCGTCGGCTCGCGACGCCGGCTCTCCCGTGCGCCACCGGGGACCCCTCCCCGGATGTCCCCCGCCCGAAGGGGCGTCCTTCCCGTCGCGCCGGGCGATCCCCGTGCCGCCGTCCCCCGGGGCGTGACTCCATGGTGGGCCGGGCACCCCCCGCGAGGCGTCCGCCTCCGGGGTGATTTCCCGGTACGCCGGGCGGCGGACCCGCCACCCTCGACGACCGGGTTGTTCTCCACACGACCGGGTCAAGCCACTGCAAACGGCTCGCAAGTGCTCCGTAAGGAGCGGTACGGGGACCTGCAAGCCTCTCCCCATACAAAGGAGTCACTCCAGGGGGAAATCGGCAAAGGCCGGTTCGGGGAGGTAAAGGAGAAATCATGATCAAGCGACTTGCCACCGGCCTGCTGGCCACGGCCGCCCTCGGCGCGATCGCGCTCGCCGCGCCCGCCACCGCGCACGCCGCGACCACGGCGGCCCCGGCGGCGGCGACCACCGCCGCGACCGGCTCGTCCGGCTACGACTACAGCGAGAACTGGGGCCACTACTTCTCGTCCAACCACCGGGCCAAGAGCCGCGGCTGGATCGGCGTCGAGTGGGACGACCAGCAGAAGTGGAACCGGGTCGACGTCAAGGGCAAGCTGTACGACCTCGACCACCGCACGTACAAGCAGGGCGGCAAGTGCGCCTACGTGAAGTTCGCCGTCCACCACTTCGGCGACGGCGGCGGCGAGTGGTACGACGGCAAGTCCTACAAGTACTGCAACGCCGGGGGCGCCAAGCACTTCGCCTTCAGCAAGCACAAGGTCGACAGCGTCCGCGTCAAGGTCTGCCAGATCGGCCTGCACAGCTCTTACCCCACCCGGTGCGGCGACTGGGAGTACCTCTACACCGCCGAGAGCGAGTGATCACATATATCCCCGGACGGTCCGTCCCCCGCACCGGGGGCGGGCCGTCCGGCCGGGAACTCCCGCACGGGGGCGGGAGTTCCGCCGTCCGGTCCGGGGCTTCCGCCGCCGCGGCCGGGCGAGCGGTTCACCGTGCCGGCGTGGCGGGCGGCAGCGGCGGGAGAGGCGGGAGAGGCGGGAGAGCCCACGCCTGCCTGATCTGCTGCAGGGTCGATCTGGTCAGCGTGCCGGTCGTGCCGATCTCGCGCTGTGCCCGGGCCAGGGCCGAGAAGGAGCCGGGGAATCGAGGATCGGATGCCTTGACGACCAGTTCTCTGGACAGGTCCGCCGAGAAGATCCTCGACAGGGTGTCCATGTAGTACGCGCGGTTGGCGAGTGTCGTCCCCGACGTCGCGCCGTCCGTGGTCACGGCGGCGTGCCGGGTGACGCGGTCTCCGAGCTCGCCCAGCCCGCCGTGCGCGTGGACCAGATCCGCCTGGAAGAACCGGAGAAGCTCTTCCGAAGCCTCCGTGCCCGTGCCGGCGCTGACGGCGATCCGGGCCAGCTCGCGGTCGATCAGGGCGGCGGTGACCTCGGCCAGCGGACGAGGCCGATCCGGTGTGACGAGCGCGACCGCCGCCCGTGCCGTGCGGAGCAGATCGCGCGGGATGCCGCCGGACAGGCAGTAGAACAGTGCCGCGAACGGCGCGGGCAGGCCGATGACCCTGGTGTCGAGCAGTTTCACGGCGGTGGGGTGGTCCAGCGGCTCGACCCGGACGACCTCGTCGATGGCGCTGTCGAAGGCGTCGCGCCGGCCCGCCGGCGCGAGATCCGCCTCTCTGAGCGCCTCGTCGGAGACCGACAGCACGAACAGGCAGTGCGGCACGTCGAAGACGGCCTTGAGCTCGTTGAGGAAGTCGCGCGCGTCGGTCGCGGGCACGATCCGGTCGAGCTCGTCGACGCCGATCACCAGGCGACGCGCGGGCCTGGCGTCGTCGAGCTCTTTCGCCACCACGTCAAGGAAGTCCGTCAGCGCCTGGACGATCTCCGGGTAGGTGAGCGGCTGGCGCGCGTGACCCGTCCCGCGCCTGACCGACAGCCCCCAGCCGCCCCAGCCCGCGTTCGCGGTCGCCTCGGCCGACCGCGTCTGCAGGTAGCGGATCTGCCGCAGGTTCCTCGAGGCCTCGTTCGACGCCTTGAGGCCGGTGTTCATCACGCGAACGCAGAGTTTGGCGAACAGGTGCAGCATGAACTCGCGCCGATCGTAGACGACCGGCGCCGTCACCTCGACGCTCAGCTTGGCCGCCGCGCCACGGGCGGCCCCGTCGCCCTCCGCGCAGAACGTCCTCAGCAGCTCGGTCTTGCCCACCCCGCGTGGTCCGGACAGCGCGATGCTTCCGCCGTCCATCCCGTCGCTGATCATGATCAGCCTCTTCTCCGCGGAGGTCGGCACGTGGTAGTCCAGCGCCCGTATCCGGCGCAGGCCCGGAGCGGTTCCGATGTCGAGCGTCGTGGCGTACCGGCGCGCGAACTGCGTGCTGATCCGGGTGCTGATCTGCGCGCGCATGAAGCCCAGCAGGCTCTCGTGGAGCGCCTCCCGCCACGCGCTCTCCAGCCAGGAGGCCTGTCCCCTGCCCGCGCTGGAATCGGTGAACTCGGGCGTGAGCTCCACGAACGCGCGGGACCGCTCCTTCCTCAACGGCAGGAGTGCCGCGGCGTAGACGGCCAGGGCGCCGAGGAACACCCACCCCCACCAGCCGTAGGATTCATCCGGCCCCTGCAGACGCTGGTGGACGAGTTGCCAGACCAGTTCCTGGGCGGAGAAGGCGAGATTCGAGGCCACCATCACCGCCACGGTCCAGACCGTCACCGTCACCGTCACCGCCGTCTGCCGCTCCTCGGCCGAGGGAGTCCTCGCGCGTACGGCGGGTGAAAAGAGCCAGAACAGCCACCGGGTGGCGAGGGCCACGAGCGCGCCTATGAGGGGGATCGCCAGGAGCAATCCGACCCCGTTGAGCGCGACGTAGCCCACGGAGAGAGGGCGACGTTCGGTGATGGCCGCCTTGAGCTCGATGTCCCAGCCGCCCACCACGCCCAACGCCAGTGTGGCGAGCAGGGCCGCTCCCCACGCGATGCGGTACAGAATCCAGGTCAGACGTCGTGTGCCGAGCCTGGTCCGCTCCTGGGCGGTGGTCCGGCGGTGTTCCTCCTCCGCGGTGGTGGCCCGGCGGTATTCCTCCTCCGCGTTCCTGGCCTGTCCCAGAATGGACGCTCGCTCGTCCATCGCGGCTTCACGCAGTTCGCCGGCTGACGGCGCGTCGACGTCGTTCATGCTCGCGGTCAGCTCCGGCTCGTCCAGAACCTGGGCCAGAACCTCCGCGAAGACCTTTTCCCGATCGGTGTCCGTCAATCTCCAGCGCCTTCCATGCCGGGTCTTCGCCACAGAATGGCCCGGTATCGCGCCGGCCGCCAGGGACATTCACGAAAACGCGCGAGGACCGGACGGCCGGTCATCGCGTCAGCGGGCCGCCGCCTTCAGGTACGCGCCGAGGTTGCCGATCTCGAAACCCCGGCGCTTGATCTTCGCGACGAGGATCCTGAAGTCGCGGGCGAGGTTCGGGCGGAAGTGAAGCAGCAGGATGTCGCCGGGGCGGAGCTTCTTGTCGGGCACCTGGTAGGCGATCTTCCCACCCGGCTGCACGGTCGCGGTCCAGAGCAGGAGCGCGTCGATGCCGCAGGCCTTGGCGGCCCTGCGGGTCAGGGTGTTGTGGTTGCCGAACGGCGGGCGGAACAGCGTGGGCGCGGTGCCGGTGTGCCTGCGGATCAGCTTGGAGATGCCGCAGATCTCGGTCTTCTGCCCCTCGTAGCCGAGCGCCGGGAGGTTCGGATGGGTCAGCGTGTGGTTCTCGATCGTCGCCCCCGCGTCGCGCAGGTCGCGCACGTACTCCCACTTGCCCGCGCCCAGGAACCTGCCGCCCTGGGCGGTCGGATCGGCCGCGCCCCTGGCCTCCACGGCGTCGCGGGTGACGAAGGCCGCCACCGGGATCCGCTGGTCGCGGACCTGTGCCACGAAGCCGGGATCCTGCTCCCAGCCGTCGTCGATGGTGAGGAAGACGACTTTCCGCCTGGTGGGAATGGAGCTGATCACCGGAGGCAGGCCGTCGCCGGGGCGGGGGAACCGGCCCACCTCACCCGGCCTGGGCGTCACCCCGGGCGGCCCGGCCGGTCTCGCCGCCCGGTCGCCCGCACCGGAGGGGGCCTTCGACGCGTGGGAGGCGCCCGGACCGGGGGTGGCGCCGGCCCCGGTCCTTCCGCCGTCGGGGCTCGTGGCGCACCCGGCGCTCACCGCCAGAGCCGTCGCCGCCGCCGTTCTGATCGTCCAGTATGTCCCCGATGCCATGGGCGACCATCCTGCCAGCAGCCGGGAGTCCGACACAGCGGTCCTGAAAGGAGTGACTCCGGCGGCTATCGCGTGATCATCCGGGAATCATGGCATCTGCCAGGGTAGGGCCAGCACTACCACAAGCTGGGGTGTGAGCGGGGGTTTGGGATTACGGCGGGCACGGAATCCTGGGATGGTCGTCTTGCTTGGTCGACGTCGATCCGTGGCGCCACCGGCTGACGTGATCATGTCGAGTGATCCGGCCCATCTGAGGAGAACCGTGACCAACTCAACCGCGATCGATGACGCGGATCCTCCCGTCGTCCCCGAGAACGCCGTCCCCGGAGAAGGAGAGCGGGGCAGCGATTTCGCGCGCCTGTCGCGCCGGATCGCCCAGGCGGGACTGCTCGATCGGCGCCCCGGTTACTACGCCGCGCGGCTCGGCCTGGTCGCGGCGGCCTTCGTCGGCGGCTGGGCCGCCTTCTTCACCCTCGGTGACTCGTGGTACCAGCTGCTGGTGGCGGTCTTCCTCGCGGTGGTGTTCGCCCAGATCGGGCTGGTCGCCCACGACCTGGCCCATCGCCAGGTCTTCCGCTCCCGCCGCTCCAGCGAGATCGCCGGGCTGGTGGCCGGAAACCTCGCCATCGGCATGAGTTACGGCTGGTGGATGGACAAGCACACCCGCCACCACGCCAACCCCAACCACGAGGACCACGACCCCGACGTCAACCCCGACTTCCTGCTCTGGTCGCGCGAGCAGGCCGCCGCGAGCAAGGGGCTGCCCAGGCTCGTGGGCCGCTGGCAGGCGTTCCTGTTCTTCCCGCTGCTCACCTTCGAGGGGTTCAACCTCCACGTGTCCAGCGTCCGGGCGCTGACGCGCCCGACGATGAAGCACCGGGCCGTGGAGGCGTCGCTGCTCGTCGTGCACGCCGTCCTGTACCTGGGCGCGCTGTTCGCGGTGCTGTCACCCGTCAAGGCCGTGGTCTTCCTCCTCGTACACCAGGCGATCTTCGGCGTCTACCTGGGCTGCACCTTCGCCCCCAACCACAAGGGCATGCCGATGCTCAGGGGCGAGGACAAGCTCGACTTCCTCCGGCGCCAGGTGCTGACCTCGCGTAACGTGCGCGGCAGCGTGGTCCTGGACGTCGTGCTCGGCGGGCTCAACTACCAGATCGAGCACCACCTCTTCCCGAGCATGCCGATGCCCAACCTGCGCCGCGCCCAGCCGATCGTCCGGGCGTACTGCGAGGAGCTGGGGGTCGACTACCTGGAGTCCGGGATCGTCAGCTCGTACGCGCAGGCGTTGCGTCACCTGCACGACGTGGGCGTGCCCCTGCGGTCCGGGAGTCCCGTGCCCGGCTGATCCGTGGTGTCCCGCCCGAGCCGGGCCCCGGCCCGCGTTCCGGGTACGCCGGAGGCCGGTTCGAGGCACTGAGGCAGCACTGACAAGGGCGGGTCCCGCCGGCGGGCAGATGTTGCTGTTATCCGCCCGCCCGGCGATTGCCTAGGGTGCTTGGTGTGAAGCTCGCAGGCAGTGCCGTGCTCGGCATCGACAGAGATCGTGTGTGGTCAGCGCTCCAGAACCCGGCCGTGCTCGTACGCACGATCCCCGGCTGCGAGCGCCTGGAGGAGACGGGGCCGGACACCTACCGGATGACCGTCACCGCGGGGGTGGCCTCCATCAAGGGCGTCTACCAGGGCGAGGTCGCCCTGTCGGAGCCCGAGGCGCCGGCACGGTTCGTGCTCAGGGCCCGGGGCCAGGGTGCCCCCGGCACCGTGGACGCCACCGTGGAGATCCGCCTCAGCGAGGTCGAGGGCGGCACCCGGATCGACTACGACGCCGAGGCCGTGATCGGCGGCATGATCGGCGGGGTCGGTCAGCGCATGCTGGGCTCCGTCGCGAGGAAGACCGCGGGGGAGTTCTTCTCCGCGGTGGAGAGCCACCTCGCCTCGGGGGAGATTCCGGCCGCTCCCGCCCCCGTTTCCGCTCTCGGTTCCGTCCCCGGTTCCGGCGTCCTCACCCGGATCGCGCCGGGCGGCGGTCCGTCGCCCGCCGCACCCGCCGTGTCCGCCGAGGTCGCCGCGCCGGGATCGCCGGTCGCGGCCGGCCGGCCCGGATCCGCGCACGTCTTCGAACGCCCGGCCAAGCAGCCCAGGCCCGGGGTCCCCGCCTGGTCGCTTCTCGCCGCGTTCGGGATGGGCGCGGGCGTCGCGCTCGGCAGCGCGGTGATCGGCTGGCTGCTCGGCCGTACCGGCGGGAGGCGGTGACGGCGCTCCGCGACAGGACGCGGCTCCTCCGGGGGACGACCCTGCCGGTGGGACGCCGCTCTCCGGCGGGAAGCGGCGGGAGGCGGTGACCGTGCCCGCCGGCCCGAGGAGCTGATCACGCCTCGGTGAAGAACCGGCGGTGTTCGGGTCAAGCGGCCCGCGCGCTTGACCGGTGAAACGTGTACCTCCCGGCATTTTGGGATACGTCGGCCACGACGGGTGCCCGGGGGGACATGGAGCCGCTGCTGATCCTGCACGCCGTGGCGGCGGTACTCGCCCCGGCACTGGTGCGCCGCTTCGGCCGGGACGCGTTCTTCCCGCTCGCCGTACCGCCCGCCTGCGGGTTCGCCTACACGGTCCGGATCGCCCTGACCGGCGTCCCGGTCGAGTCGCACCATGACTGGGCGCCCGCCCTCGGCCTGGGACTGTCCTTCCGCGCCGACGCGCCGGCCGCGCTGATGATGGCGCTGGTCACCGGCGTGGGCGCGCTGGTCGTGCTGTACTGCTCGCGCTACTTCGCCGTCACCGCCGAGGGGCTCGGCCGGTTCGCCGGGGCGCTCGTGGCCTTCGCCGGGGCGATGCTCGGCCTGGTGGTCGCCGACGACCTCCTGCTGCTGTACGTGTTCTGGGAGCTGACCACCGTCTTCTCCTACCTGCTGATCGGCCACGACCCCGCGAGCAGGGCCGGCCGCAGGGCCGCGATGCAGGCGCTGACCGTCACCGCGTTCGGCGGGCTGGCGATGCTGGGCGGCATGGTCGTGCTCGGCGAGGCCGCGGGGACGTACCGCATCTCGCGGATCGTCACGGACCCGCCGTCCGGCGGCCCGGTCCCGGTGGCGGTGGCGGTGGTGCTGATCCTGGTCGGCGCGCTGTCGAAGTCTGCGATCTTCCCGTTCAGCATGTGGCTGCCGGCCGCGATGGCCGCGCCGACGCCGGTCTCGGCCTACCTGCACGCCGCGGCGATGGTGAAGGCGGGGGTCTACCTGATCGCCCGCCTGGGCCCGGCCTTCGGGGACCTCGCCGTGTGGCGCTGGACGGCCGTGCCCCTGGGCCTGCTCACCATGCTGCTCGGAGCCTGGCGGGCCCTGCGCGAGTACGACCTCAAGAGGCTGCTCGCCTACGGCACGGTGAGCCAGCTGGGATTCCTGACCGTGCTGTTCGGGGCGGCCACCCGCGACACCGCGATCGCCGGGGCCGGGATGCTGCTCGCGCACGCGCTGTTCAAGGCGTCCCTCTTCCTGGTCGTCGGTGTCGTCGACCGCTCGACGGGAACCCGTGACCTGCGCGAGCTGAGCGGCCTGCGGCGCTCGGCGCCGTGGCTGTTCGCGACCGCCGCCGGGGCCGCCGCCTCGATGGCGGGCATCCCGCCGTTCCTGGGGTTCGTCGGCAAGGAGGCCGCCTTCGAGTCGCTGCTGACCGGGCGGCCCGCCGACACGGCGGTCCTCGCGGGAGTCGTCCTCGGCTCCGCGCTCACCGCCGCTTACAGCGCGCGTTTCCTGTGGGGCGCCTTCGGGAGCGAACCCGGCAGGGAACCGGTGCCGGTGCGCCCCGCCGGCACCGCGACGTTCCTGCCGCCCGCGCTGCTGTCGGTGCTCGGGCTCGCCGCCGCCCCGCTCGCCGGGCGGTACGGAGCGGCGATGGAGGGCTACACCGGCACCTTCCCCGGTCCCGGCCACGGCACCCACCTCGCGCTGTGGAGCGGCGCCCCGGTACCGCTGCTGCTGTCGGCCGCCGCGCCGGCGGGGGGAGCGCTCCTCTTCTGGGTCAGGGAACCGCTGGCCAGGGCGGGGACGGCACTGCATGTGGTCGACTCCGGCCGGGTCTACTGGGCGCTGGTCCGCGGGCTGGGCCGCTTCTCCCTGCAGCTGACCGGTGTCGTCCAGCGCGGTTCGCTGCCCGACTACCTCATGATCGCGTTCGTGTCCCTGGCGGGGATCGCGGCCTTCTCGCTGCTGTACGGGCCCTCGCCCGACCTGCGGCCGGACGTGGTGCTCTGGGAACGCGTCGAGCAGCCCGTCATCGGCGTGCTCCTCATGGCCACGGCCGCCGTCGCGCTCAGGGTGCGCTCGCACATCGTGCTGGTGCTGGTGGCGGGCCTGACCGGGTACGGCACGGCGCTGCTGTTCCTCGTCCACGGCTCGCCCGACCTGGCCCTGACCCAGTTTCTCGTCGAGACGCTGAGCCTGGTCGTGTTCGTGCTGGTGCTCCGCAGGCTTCCCCTCGGTCCCCGGGAGGAGCGGCCCCGGGTGCCGTTCACCGCGCGACTCACCCTCGGCGTCGTGAGCGGCGCGGTGGCGGCCGGGGCGGGGATGCTCGCGATGAACGCGCGGCAGGCGACGCCGGTCGGCACGCTGATGGTCCCGGCCGCGAAGGAGGCCGGGGCCGCCAACGTCGTCAGCGCGATCCTGGTCGACATCAGGGCCTGGGACACCATGGGGGAGACCTCCGTGCTCGTCGTCCTCACCCTCGGCATGACCGGCCTGGTCTTCCTGCGCAGCCGGTCGTACGCGCTGCGGGCCCCGCAGGGCAGGACCGGCGACGACTCCGGGACGTACTGGCTGACGGCCACCCTGCCTCCCGGGCAGCGGGCGGTCATCTTCGAGCTCGTGGCCAGGCTGACCTTCCACACGGTGATGGTGGTCTCGGTCTTCCTGCTGTTCACCGGGCACGGCGCGGTGGGCGGCGGGTTCGCCGGGGGCATGGTGGCCGGGCTCGCGCTGGTCATGCGCTATCTCGCCGGAGGCCGGTACGAGCTGGCCGCCGCCGCGCCGGTCACCGCCGGGGTGCTGATCGGCCTGGGGCTCCTGCTGTGCACGGTCACCGCGTTCTGGGGGATGCTGGCCGGCGCCGGACCGCTGGACATGCTCCCCGCCGGCCTGCGCCTCCCGCTCGTCGGCGACCTTCACCTGTCGACCGTGCTGCTGTTCGACGCCGGGGTCTACATCACGGTGATCGGCATGGTGCAGGACGTCCTGCGCAGCCTGGGCGCCGAGCTGGACCGGCGGATCGACGAGGGAGAGGACCGGTGACCGCCCCGCTGCTGCCCCTCCTGGTGGCCGGCACGCTCGTGGCCACCGGGGTCACGCTGCTGCTGGAGAGGAGCCTGGTCCGGCTGCTGGCCGGTGTCATCCTGCTCGGCAACGGGGTGAACCTGCTGATCCTCACCGCGAGCGGGCCGCCGGGAAGGCCGCCGCTCCTGGGCACGGCCGCCCCGGAGCGAATGGCCGACCCGCTGCCGCAGGCCATGGTGCTCACCGCCATCGTCATCACGCTGGGCGTCACCGCCTTCCTGCTCGCCATGGTCCACCGGTCCTGGCAGCTCACCGGTGCCGACGAGGTGCAGGACGACACCGAGGACCGCCGGGTGCGGCTGCGGGCCAGGCGCGGCGAGCTCGGCCAGGAGGTGCTCTACCGCAGGGAGGCGTACCGGCGGCTGGTCAGGGAGCAGCGCGCCGAGCTCGCCCGCCTGCAGGAGGCCCGCCACGAGCGGGAGCGCAGGGAGACCGCGGAACTGGAACAGCGGATCCTCGACGTGAACGTCGACCTGGGCCACTGGCTGCAGGAGCACAAGGACGAGGGACTGTCCGCCGAACGGCTCGCCGAGCGGTTCGCCGAGGCGCGGCGCGCGGAGGACGTCTCCAAGGAGGGAAGGCAGGAACGCGTCCGGGAGATACGCGCCGAGTTCGCCCGCAGGGAGCGGGAACAGATCGCGCGGGAGCGCGAGATCCGCAGGCGGCTCCACGCCCGCCGTCGCGACGCCCTCCGGCAGATGCGCGCCGCGATCCGCGCCGACCGGGCGCGGCAGGCCAGGGCACAGGACGACACCGACCTGGAGGGGGAGGACTGATGCGGGATCGCGTCCCGCGCGGTGCGGGAGGGAGGTCCGTGACGGACGGGAGGAGAGAGTGCCGGTGGAGGCGCTGATCCCGGTGCCCGTGGTGCTGCCGCTGCTGGCCGCCGGGCTCAAGCTGGCCATCGGCCGGAAGCTGGTGCGGCTCCAGGCGCTCATCAGCGTGGGCACCCTCGCGGTGGTACTGCTCGTGTCGCTGCTCCTGCTGCCGGCCGCCGACCGGGAGGGGCCGCTGGTGGCCCATGCCGGAGGCTGGGGCGCGCCGATCGGCATCGCGCTCGTCGCCGACAGGCTCTCCACGCTGATGCTGGTGGTCTCCTCCGCGGTGACGCTCTGCGTGATGGTCTACTCGCTGGCCCAGTCCCGCGCCGACCAGGAGCACAGGGCCCCGCTGTCGATCTTCCATCCGGCGTATCTGATCATGGTCGCCGGGGTGTCGGACGCCTTCCTCTCGGGTGACCTGTTCAACCTCTTCGTCGGGTTCGAGATGCTGCTCGGCGGCTCGTACGTGCTGCTGACCTTCGGCGGGACCGAGGCCCGCATCCGGGCGGGCGCCACCTACACGGTGGTGGGACTGGCGTCGTCGCTGCTGTTCCTCGTCGCGATCGCGGTCGCGTACGCCGCGACCGGCACCGTGTCGATGGCGCAGCTGGCCGAGCGGTTCGCGGTGCTGCCCCAGCACATCAGGCTGCTGGTCGAGCTGACGCTCCTGCTCGTCTTCGTGGTCAAGGCCGCGATCTTCCCGATGTCGGCGTGGCTGCCCGACTCGTACCCGACCGCGCCCGCCCCCGCGACGGCGCTCTTCGCGGGGCTGCTCACCAAGGTCGGCATCTACTCGATCATCCGGCTGGAGGCGCTGCTGTTCCCCGGCGGCCCGGTGAGCGGCCTGCTGATGTGGGCGGCGCTCCTGACCATGCTGGTCGGGGTGTTCGGGGCGGTGGCGCAGACCGACATCAAGCGCATGCTCTCCTTCACCCTGGTCAGCCACATCGGCTACATGGTGTTCGGGGTCGCGCTGTTCACCGTCGCCGGCATGGCGGGCGCCGTCTTCTACGTCGCCCACCACATCACCGTGCAAACGAGCCTGTTCCTGGTGACCGGCTTGATCGAGCGCCGTACCGGCACCACCTCCCTGAACCGGCTCGGCGGCCTGGCGGGGACGGCCCCCGCGATCGCGGTGCTCTTCTTCGTGCCCGCGATGAACCTGGCGGGGATACCGCCGATGTCCGGCTTCCTGGGCAAGCTCGGGTTGATCCAGGCGGGGGTCGCGGACGGCCGTCCGATGGCCCTGGCCCTGGTCGCGGGAGGGCTGCTGACCAGCCTGCTCACCCTCTACGCGATGGCCACGGCCTGGAACAGGGCCTTCTGGGGGGCGCCGGTCTCGCCGGCCCCGGAAACGACCGCGGAGGGGGGAGCCGTGCGGGAGAGCGGGGAGGGCGAGCCCGGCGCGGCCGGCATGGAAGGGGCGGGAGAGGCGGGAAGCCGGGGGAGCGGGGCGGGGGGCGCCGGGGACATCACCGGTGAGGTCGTCGTCACCGCCGTCGCCATGCCGGCGCCGATGCTCGCCGCCACGGCGGCGCTGGTGGTGCTGGCCCTGTCGTACACCGTGCTGGCCGGGCCGCTGTCCGCCCTGGCCGAGCGGACCGCGGGCGAGCTGCTGGCCCGCGAGCCGTACGTCTCCGCGGTGCTCGGCGGTGAGCGGTGAGGGGGCCGGGCCCGATGATCCCGGTGCCCCGGGTGCTGGGCAGGCCCGTACCGCTGCCACTGGTGGCCTGGCTCACCGCGGTCTGGCTGTCGCTCTGGGGAGACCTCAGCGTGGGCAACGTGCTCGGCGGCCTGCTGGCCGGGCTGATCGTCGTGTGGCTGCTGCCGTTGCCGGTCCAGGATTCCAGGATCCGGCTCCACCCCGTCGGGATCCTCCTGTTCGTCGTCCGCTTCGCGGGGGACCTGGTGGCCTCCAGCCTCCGGGTCGCCTTCTGGGCGCTGCGCCCGGGAGGGCCGCCCCCGGTCCAGATCGTCGAGGTCTGGCTGCGCTCCTCGTCGGAGACGGTGGCCGTGCTGATGACGGTGGCGTTGTCGGCGCTGCCGGGCAGCCTGGTGCTGGAGGCGAACGTCCGGCGGAGGCTGCTGGTGCTCCACGTGCTCGGCATCCCGGGTGACGCGCAGACCGTCGCCCGGGTCACCCGCGAGGACGTGACGCGGCTGGAGAGCCGCATCGTGGCCGCCTTCGGCACCCGCGCCGACCGGGAGGAGCTGCGATGACGGCGACGTGCCGGGAGGGGCGTGACGGCCATGACGCGTCCGGGGGAACCGGGATGACGGTGACCCGTGAGGGGGCCACGATGACGGGGGCGTGTGAGGGAGAGGCGCGATGACGGTGACATACCTGACCGTTCTGGTGCTGCTCGCCGCCGCGGCGGCGATGACGCTCTACCGCCTGGTTCGCGGCCCCACGATGCTGGACCGGGCCGTCGCGCTGGACGTGCTCACCGCCGTCGTCATGTGCGCGATCGGTGCGGAGGCGGCGACGTACCGGGAGTACTCGGCGCTGCCCGTGCTGCTGGTGCTGTCCCTGCTGGGGTTCGTCGGCTCGGTCTCGCTGGCGAGGTTCTTCGCGGCACGCGCCCGGTGACCGCGCTGGATGTGGCCGCCGGCGCGTGCCTGCTGCTGGGGGCGGGACTGGCGTTCGCGGCCGGGGTGGGGATGGTCCGGTTTCCCGGCACCCTGTCTCGCATGCACGCGGCGACCAAACCCCAGGTGCTCGGCCTCCACCTCGTCCTGCTCGCCATGTGGCTGCGCCACCCCCGCTGGACGATCGCCGGCACGCTGCTGCTGATCGCCGTCTACCAGGTGGTGACGGTGGCGGTGGCCGCCTACATGGTGGGAAGGGCGGCGCATCTCGCCGAGTCGCCACGGGACGACGGCACGGCCGTACCGCCCGGTGACGCTCGCGCCTAAGGATCTCCCGGCGTACCGTGTCGGTATGCGTGATGCACGTGCGGAGGACGCGAGGACCGAGGCCAGACGACTGATCCGTGATCTGCTGGGCGAGGAGCGGCCGGACGCGGCCCTGCTGCTGAGCGAGGCGAAGGCGGCGCTGGGCGCCGACCGCGTCGCGCGTTCCGTCGAGCTCGCACGCGGCGCCCCCCTCACCCGCAGATCCACCGAACTCGCCGCGCTGGCCGGCCTGCTGGTCGGCACCCGCGAACTCGGGAAGGAGTGGTGGCGGCAGGAGCGCGGCGGCAAGCTGCCCGCGCCCGACGAGGTGCTCCAGACCTCCACGGCGATCGAACCGTGGACCGATCTGACCGTCCTGGAGATGCTCGCCGCCTGGATCGCCGACGACGCGGCCGACGAGACCTGGGGTCGTCCGGCCGCGGTCACCGACCTCAACTCCTGGCAGGCCGAGGACCGGGTCGAGCTGCCCAAGGACGCGCACCCCGGCCAGCGGGTCGTGGTCTCCTTCGACGCGGGCGGCCGTCTCGACGCGGTGGTCCTGCGCCGCCCCGACGACGAGCTGGGCTCCAACCTCGACTTCGACTCCCTCCGCTACTCCCGTCCCGCCGAGGCCCAGTGGAGCTGGGGCGTCGCCGCCGGGCTCGGCCCCCACCGGCTGGACGAGCACCCCGACCCGTACGAGCAACCGGTCGACGCCAAGGCCGCCGCGACCCTGCACGCCTGGGCGTTGCGACACGGCGCCTCCACCGAGCAGGCCGGTGAGGTGTGGCGCGCCAAGGGCGACGTCGTCGCCTCCATCGAACGGATCGACTGGATGTGGCGCAGCGGCGAGTGGTTCGCCTGGTGGCGCGGGGTGTCCGCCCTGGTCGACGGCGAGCCCGAGCAGCTGGCCGCCCGCCTCGAGGAGATCGCCTCCGTTCCCTAGCGCCCCCGTGAGCACGGGTCGTCGGCGCGCCCCGTGGGCCTGGGCCGTTGGCAAGGACCGGGAGGGCGGGCGTCAGCCGAAGGTGCGCGGTGTCAGATAGTCCGGGATCACGACCTTCGTCCCGGGGCTGACCTCGCGCACCGCCGCGACGAACCCGGCGAGGCTCTTCCTCGACTTCTCGTCGGCCTGCGGCGGGTTCCGCAGTGCCACCTCGAAGTTGTCCCAGTGCACCGGGACGACCACGCGGGGCATGTCCAGGGCCCGCAGGAGGCGCGGCACGTAGTCGTACGTGGACGACGAGGAGGTGGTGGGGATCATCGCGACGTCCGGGGCGAGACCGGTGAGGTTGCGCTCGACGAAGTCACTGCCGCCCATGAAGAAAACCGACGGGCCACCCTTGATCTTCACCTGGAACGCCAGGGTGTCGCCCTCGGGCAGCTCGGAGATGTTCTCCGGCCTGCGCTCCGGCCGGGTCAGCCGGACCCCGGGGAAGACCATGGAGTAGTCGGCGTTGCGGCTGTGCAGCGACGCCACCACCTCCACGACGTAGTCGCCGAAGTCCAGGACCTCCCCGCCCTTCACCGGGCTGAGCAGGTTGCTCTTCACGTCGAACGCCAGCGCCAGGTTGCACGCGGTGGCGGTGCCGACCACCCGTGCCCCGGTCGACGTCGCGATGTGCGGGACGTCGTTGAAGTGGTCCCAGTGCGCGTGCGTCACCAGCACCACCTTCGGCGTGCCCGCGTGCTCGCCGACCGCCTCGGCGTCGACCTCGAGCCGGGTGGTGGGCTTGAACGCGCCCGCCGCCAGGCCGGTGTCGAACCGCGTCACGTACGGGTCGACGAGGAACGTCGACGACCCCACGTCCACGCGCCAGCCCGACGTACCGAGCCAGCGGAACGTCGCGGCGGTCTTCTTCCCGCCCGGACGCGCCGCCGCGGCCCTGGTGGGGGACGGGGACAGGAGGTCTCCGGCAGCCGGTGCCAGCGCGGCCCCCGCCAGCGCCGCCCCCGCCGTCGCCGTCGCGGTGCGCAGGAAACCTCTTCGATCGAATCGGGACATGTCTCTCCTCGGTGCGGATGAACGCACGGTCGTCACCGGTCATCCGGGTGACGACCGCCGGCCGCGTGCGGCCCGCTGAGGACCCAACCATCACGGAGCCGTCCACGTCCAAGATCCTCGACCGTCGTCTCCGATAGGCGAACGCGTATCAGAGCAGCTGGGGAGGGGACCCGGACGGCGTGCGAGAAGGCGGAACCCGCCCGGCGAGTGGGAGAGGTCACCCGGCCCGCAGCGCGTCGACGGCGGTCCGCGCGGCCTGGCCGATCGCCAGGTCGACGTCGATGCGCCGGGTGGGCAGCTGCCCGGTCCGGGTGAACGCCGCCACCGCGTAGCTCTCGCCGGAGGGATACTCGACGACCCCGGCCTCCATGTGCAGGCCGGGCAGCGTCCCCGTCTTGGCGGCCACCCGCGTTCCCGGGGGGAAGCCCGAGGCGATCCGCGTCCAGAAGACCTGCCGTGTCATGTAGTCGCGGACGGCCGCGCACGCCTCCGGCGGCCCGGCCTCGTCCCGCCAGATCAGCCCGAGCAGCCGGGTCATGTCGCGCGCCGTGCTGGAGGTCGTGTGATCGGGATCGAGGACCCGCAGTGCCCGTACCCGCTCGGGGGGCAGCGTCGGGAAGATCCGCGCGAACTCGGCGTCGTCCCGCGCCCCCACGTCCGCGAGCATCGACTCCAGCACCTGCCTGGGCCCGCCGATCACGCGCGTGCGCGCCAGCCCCAGCTCCGCCGCGAGCATCCGCACGGTGTCCAGGCCGATCCTCCGCATCAGCAGGTCGGCGGCGGTGTTGTCGCTGACCTGCATGGCGAAGTGGGCGAGATCGCGCAGCGACATCTCCACGTCGTCCGCGCATCCGGCGGTCCCCCATCCGCCGAGCCTGTCCTCCGCCGTCACGAGAACGCGCTCGGCCGGGTCGAGCTGGCCGGCCGCCGCCTGGCGGGCGAACTCCAGGACCAGGAGCACCTTGAAGATCGAGGCGATCACGACCTGTTCGTCGGCGCGCACGGCGATCTCGCGGCCCCCGGCGACGTCCAGCGCGTGCAGGTGCCCCTCCACCCCGGCGGCCGCGAAGATTCCCGATATCCGTTCCTCTGCCGACATGCCCGCAACGCTATCCAGCCCCGCCGCCGGGTCGTGACGCGCCGCCGGATCATGCCGTGCCACCGGATCGCGGCGCGCCGCGGGTCTGTGACGTGCCGCGGGTCCGCGGACGATCGCCTATCGTGACGCCGTGGACCTTTCCCGGCATCTGCGGCATTTCATCGTCGTCGCCGAAGAACTGCACTTCGGCCGCGCCGCGGAGGTACTGGGCATCGCGCAGCCGCCGCTCAGCCAGTCGATCCAGAGGCTGGAGCGCGAACTCGGTGCCGAGCTGTTCGACCGCTCGCGCCGGCAGATCGAGCTCACGATGGCGGGACGGCTCCTCGTCGAGGAGGCCGGGCGGTTCCTGGCCGGTGAGGAGCGCCTGCGGGCGATGATGCGCCAGGCCGGCGACGGCGAGCTGGGAACCCTCCGGATCGGGGTACCCCCGGAGATCCCGGCCGTGACGCTGCACGCCCTGCTGCGGCACGTCGCCGAGGAGACTCCGGGGCTACGGTTGGAGCTCCACGAGCTCACCATTCCGGAACAGCTGCGCCGTCTGACCTCCGCCCAGCTCGACGCGGGCCTCGTGCACCACCCCGTCGACGTTCCCGGCCTGCGGTCCGGGCCCGTCGTGGAGATCCCGCTGGGCGTGGTGCTGCCCCGCACGTCCCCCCTGGCGCTGGCACGGCCGCGACCGCGGCCGGGGCCGGGGTCACGGCCGTGGGAGATCGAGCTGGCCGACCTCGCCGGGCACGACCTCGTCGTCTTTCCGCGCGAGACCTCCCCCGCGTGGTACGACCGCATGCTCGATGTCTGTCGCGCGGGGGGTTTCTCGCCCGTACGCCTTCAGCACGCCCGCAACCCGGAGTTCCTGCTGGGGCTCGTGCTGGCGGGGCACGGGGTGGCGTTCGAGCAGGAGGCGATGGCCCGCAGGGAGCCCCGGCTGGCCTGGCGCCCCCTGGCCGGTGCCCCTCTCCTGAGGGGGATCTGTGTCGCCTGGCCGGAGCGGTCGGCCCACCCCGCGGCCGCCGGGTTCGCCGCCCTGGCGGCCGGGATCCTCGCCCAGGACGTCACCGCCGGGACACCGCAGGCGGCACCCGGGACGTCCCCGCCGCCCGCCCCCCGCCCCTGGTCCGTCGTCTACGCCCCTTGACGTCCTCCCCGGTCTGCAGGCCGGGGATCCTCCCGTCGCGTCGCGGTTGAGCGGCGCGCGGGGGTGGCACCCCCGGTTCTCGTCCACACCCGATGGAGCCCCAGGCCCGTCGTCCGCGCCCTGTGATCCCCGCCGCCGGTCGCGTTCGGCCTTCCCCTAGACCGCCCGCAGGGGACCTGGAACGGTGACCTCGTCGATCTCGGCCAGTCCGGCGGCGAGGAGCGCCGCCGTGAGGCCGCTGTCGTAGCGGGCGATACCGGCGATCTTCGAGTCCCGTACGGTGAACAGGGTCGCCACGGTCGTCGCGTCGCCGAGAGCCCCGGTGCCGGGGTCGTGCCAGCGGGCCGTCTGCTCGGCCACCAGGTGGGGGAGCCGGACGAAGAGGCGCCGCGAGGTGAGCCGGATGCCCGAGTCCGCGACCCACCGGCGCAGTACGTCCACCCCGTGAGCGGTGCCGCGCGGCCCGGTGATCGCGACATCCTCGGCGGCCATCCCCGCCGCCTCGGCCACCGCCCGCCGGTTGACCGCCTCCTCGAATCGCGTGACCAGGGAGATCGCTTCGTTCACCCGTTCGGTATCGGGAGCGCTGCCATCAAGTGCGTGCATTTTGCACACATTACATGTGTGATTTGCACACATCAAGGGCGAGTGCGATGCTGCGCCCATGCGGACCATCGGTGACCAGGCGCACGACCCGGAGTCCGGTGCCGGGGCCGGTCCCGGCACCGGCTCCGCGGCCGATCCCGGGTCCGGCTCCGCGGCCGACCCCGCGACGCCTCTCGTGCCCGGTGCGTCCTCTGGCTCGGCGGTGGCCCCCGCCCTTTCCGAAAGTCGCCTCCCCGCCGGCGGGCAGGCGGGGCCCGCGCTGTTCGCGCTGGTCCGTTACTGGTCGCGGCGCTGGCCCCAGCGGGTCGCCGGTGACGACGCCGAGGGCGGGCACGTCTCGCGGGTCGTGGTCGTCGACATCATCGGCGGGAGGGGTGAAGGTGGCGAGAGCGGCTGCGTCGGAGGGTCCGGAGGGTTCGGGGAGGCCGGTGTGACGGGCGGGGGCGGTGGCGGTGGGCGTACCGGCGTGCGGGCCGTCGCCGACGCCCTCGGGGTGGACCGCTCCGTGGCCAGCCGCATGGTCGCCGACGCGGTCGCCGCGGGGCTGGTACGGCGCGGCACGATGGAACGCGACGCCCGCCACGCCGACCTGGAGCTGACCGCGTCCGGCCGTGAACTCCTCGCGGCCGCCCGCCGCTGGCAGAACGACACGTTCGACGCCTTCACCGCGCACTGGCCCGCCGAGGACCGCGAGACCTTCGCCTCGCTCCTCGTCCGTTTCGCCGCCGACGCCACCGCGCCACGCCGGGAGTGATCAGGACTCCCCCGGGAGCCTCCTCGCCATCCGCCCGCTTTGCCTGATGCGGCAAGAACCCATGCCGCAAAAAATGCTCTACCAGGACAAGACCCTGGCCCTATCGACGTTCAACATATACGGGTGTAAACACAGATAAAAACACATATAAGTGGCTACAAATCAACACCGCGTTCGCCCGGGGGAGCCTGGCAGAAGATCCCGCGTCACGTACAGGTCATCGAACGGGTGAATGTGGTCGCCGACGACGGATTTCCGGCCATCACCGGAACCGTTCGCCACCGGTCGCGCTGGGGCATACGCAGGCGCGGGCGCGCGTGAAGGGTCGTCGCCGGCGGCGGAAGCGAGTCGAATCCATCGCGTTCGGCAAGGAAAACCGGTCCCGTCGTCGACGGGCCGGAGGCGAGCCGGTGAGGACGATCGTCCGCTCGGGGTTCCGCGAGGTTCCCCTCCGCAGCCAATCAAGATCGGAGTAGGACCGTGTGTCAGCACCTGCCCACCTGTCCGTCCGCGGACGCCCTCGATCATGAGGCGGCTCGTCTCGTGGTCTCTCACCCTGAGCAGGGATGGGGGCTGCTCTGCAACGGTGTGGTGGTCTTCGAGGACACCGGGGAAATCCTGCCGGACGGGCGTGTCGTTCCCGCCCATCGCACTCCCTGCGGGAGGGCGGCATGAGACCGTCCCTCGCCCTCGCCCTCACCATCTGCGCGGTCGCCGTCTCGTTCCCGCGCCCCTCTGCCAGAAGGGCGTCCTGGCCACTCCCGCCCATCCCGGCCGCGGTGCCCAGAGCCCGGCGGCTGATCTGCGGGCAACTGGCCGAGTGGGGGATCGGCGAGCAGGGCGAGATCGCCCGGCTGCTCGTCAGCGAGCTCGTCACCAACGCGTTGCGCCACGCGTGGGGACCGATCCGGCTCGCCGTCTCCTACCAGGAGGGAATGCTGCGTTGCGAGGTGGACGACGCCAATCCCGCCCTTCCCTACGTGCGCGACGCCCACGAGGACGACGAGGGAGGGCGCGGGTTGTATCTGCTCGATCTGCTCTCCGACCGGTGGGGCAGCGAACGCACGTCCCTGGGAAAGGTCAGCTGGTTCGAGCTGGCCATCCACCCGCGTCTCAACGGCACCGCGGCCTGAGGAGGTCGAAGGGAACCTGCCGCGACCCGGCTCGCCGACCACGACAGGAAAGCCTCTCCTCACCGAGGGCAGAGAGGATACGGGGGACGTAGACGACATGGACCGACCGCGCCGCCCGGACGGCGGCACATCACAGGAATCGGCAAGTCAGGCCCGTACGCGCACCGGAAAGGAGTTCCCGGCGATGCGCCAGACACGAATCCGCAAGCGCTCACGACGCCGCGACCGGGACGTACTGGATCTGCGGAGCCCGTCGGGAAGGCCGCTGCCGTACTGACCCCGGACGCCGGGCGTGAACACCCCGCCCGGCGGCGAGCGCGATCCCCGCGGCCTCCGACGTTCCGGTCGGTGCCGGTCGGTGCCGTTCATATGGCTCTCGCCGGGGTGCCACGTGTCCCTGTCCGTCCCGCGTCCACGAACGGCGGGCCGGTCCGTGGAATCAGCGGATCCCGGTGCCGGTTGCAGCGTGGTGTGAAGGTTGAAATCTACTCAGACGTCGTCTGCCCATGGTGCTACATCGGCCACACCCGCTTCGCCCGCGCCGTGGAGCGCTACCGGGCCAAGGGCGGTGAGGTGGAGGTCGAGTTCAGGCCGTTCCAGCTCGCGCCGGACGCGAAGTCCAACGGTGAGCCCACGCTCACGTGGGCCGCGGCGAGGTTCGGCGGGGCCGAGCAGGCCGCGCGGATGTTCGGCAGGGTCACCGAAGTCGCCGCCGAGGACGGGCTGGTGCTGGACTTCGATCACTCGATCCAGGCCAACACCTTCGACGCGCACCGTCTCATCCGGCTCGCCGGAGAGCAGGGCAGGGGTGAGGAAGCGCTCTACGCCCTTTTCCGCGCCCACTTCACCGACGGCCTCGACGTCGGCTCCCGCGAGGTCCTCGCCGGACTGGCCCGCGAGCTCGGCGTACAGGCCGATCTGGACGGGGAGGACGGTGCGGCGGCGGTGAAGGAGGAGCTGGCCCAGGCCCGCGCCATCGGTGTCAGCTCGGTGCCGCTGTTCCTCTTCGAGGGCCAGTTCGCCGTCTCCGGCGCCCAGCCCGAGGACACCCTGCTCGCCGCCCTCGAAGAGGTCGCCGAGCGCACCGGCCGGTCGCCGGCCGCCAGGGCCGTCAAGGCCGCCACGAACGGCGGCGACGCCTGTGACGACGAGGGCCACTGCGCCGTCTGACACCCGCGCCGGGCGGGGTGTCCCCCTCGCCCGGCGCGGGGCTCAGCCGGGCAGGCCGAGCTCTCCGGAGCGGTAGTGGCGACGGCAGAGCACCTGGTAGCGGATCGGGTCGGCGCCCGTGTCGCCGATGACGACCTGCTCGCCGGTACGGACCATCCTGCCGCCGACCACCCGGGCGTTCAGGCGCCCGGGGCGCCCGCACCAGCACAGGACCTCGACCTGCAGGCGGCTGATCTCGTCGGCCAGCTCGAACAGCCGCTGGGTGGCGGGGAACATCTGCGAGCGGAAGTCCGAGGCCAGGCCGAAGGCGTAGACGTCGATGCCGTAACCGTCGGTGAGATCGGCGAGCTGCTCGATCTGGGCGACCGTGTAGAAGCACGCCTCGTCGCAGATGACGTAGTCGATGGGCTCGTGCGCGCGGACCAGGGCCACCAGGTCGAGGTCGTCGACGACCTCGACGGCCTCACTGCCCAGGCCGATCCGGCTGGTGACCTGCGGGGTGCCCGAGCGGTCGTGCTTGGTGAGCACCAGGCCACGCCTGCCCTGGCGGCCGTGGTTGTAGTTCATCTGCAGGGCCAGCGTGGACTTGCCGCAGTCCATCGGGCCGAAGTAGAAGCGCAGCACTCCGTCCCGGGAACCGGCGGGAACGGCGGAAAGGGCAGACAATTCGGTCACGGGGGGCCAGCCTAGTACTCCGGCCGCGTTCCGCGATCTCCACCCCTGGCGATCGGTTCGTCGCCCTCACCAGGCGTCGGAGCGTACGGGATCGCCCGCCGCGCCCGCCGGGACCGCTTCCGGCCCCGCCGCCGGGAACCGGCGAGACCCGGGAACGGGAGAGAGGGAAGAGACGGTGGGAGAACCGAGGGGGCCTCGCCCGATCCCGCGGGCGAGGCCCCCTCGGCCGATGGGTCGGCTCAGAGCTCGCCTGTTCGGCTCAGAGCTCGCCGCTCTCGATCGCCGCCTTGAGACCCGCCTGCGTCGCCTCGTGGGAGGAGACGCCGTTCGTCACGGTGAAGTCGATGAGCAGGATGCTCGCCTCGAAGGTGAGGTGCTCGGTGACGCGCGTCCGCCCGTCGCCCAGGTCCTCGAAGACGATCCTCTGGTGCGTGACGACGTTCGGCAGCGTCCAGGTGTCGGTCTCGTAGTAGAGCTCGTCACGGTGGATGCGCTGCTGCGCGTGCGTGTTGGAGGTGACGGGCAACCCGGCGACCGGGATGTCCTCCACGGCCGTGAAGTTGACGTAGCGCGTCCCGGCGTCGGTCCAGTCCGCGTGGGTGACGACCCGCTTCAGGAACGAGTGCATGCCGAGGTGGTTGTTGATGTTCGAGTAGGCGTCGAACACGTGCTGCACCGGCGCGTCGATCTCAATGGAGATGTCGCGCTTGGCCTGGCTCCGTCCCGTTATCGGGAGGGGGGCGGTCAGACACTCGTAGAACCGGTAGGTGTCCCACGCGATCTGCCACCGCGCGGCGAGCACGGGGTCGGTGTCGGCCCGGGCGGGGGTCGAGAACACGCTGAGAAGGAGGACGGCGGCGGACAGCGGGGCCACGAGGAGCCGGAGAAGCTTCGTCACAGATACCTCTGAAAACCGGATGAGAGTGGTGAATGTCTTCTATCTCATCCGAGTCCTCTTTTACCGCGCCGAGCGTGGATCGTGATCTTCATGTTTCGTGGACGGCTCGCGCTCGTGCACCCGCCTGAAAGATAACGATCTACACCTCGTAGTGAGCTGTGGGGTATATGAGGGCGTTTGGGTGGAAGATGCGCTGGTAGAAGGGGGTGATCCCCCGTCGGCAGGCCCGGGCGTGACCTGACTTGGCCTGGCGGTGAAAACCGTGGGAGATTCCTTTTGGTCTATCGAAAAGTGGGAGAATCTGTGACGACCACCAACAACTCCGCTCCACCCCTCGGCAAGACCCCCGCCGTCGTGACCCCCGGTCCCTCCGGCGCGGAGACCACGGAGATGCCCGCGGCGCTCGCGGCGATGATGACCGAGGACGAGGCCGTCGCCGCCCAGGCCGAGGCGGCTCGCTGGCGGTACGGGTTCTACGTCGTGGTCATGGGACTCGTGGTCATCCTGATCGGCTTCGTGGTGATCGCGCTGCGCGAGGGTGACACGGCCGCGCCGTTCGCCGGGCTCGTCGGGGTCTCGGGCGCGATCATCGGTGCCTACTTCGGCGTGCAGGTCGGCCAGTCCGGCAAGGACCGCGTCGAGGCCGAACTGCGCCGTACGAACGAGATGGCCATCCGCCTCGCCGCCAAGATCCACGCGCACGACGCCGACGCGGTGATCAACACCACCATGGGTCCCCGCCGCCGCTAGGGACCGCTCCCGCCGCCTCCCGGTCCGTGACCGGGAGGCGGCGGGACCGTTTCCGGCGAGGTCGTTCGAGGTCGTTCGAGGTCGTTTCCCGCCAACACTGCCCAAGGACCGGGCACAGCTTCGGCAGGGTCCGCCGATTTGCGGACTCGCCGGGACTGGGTAGACACGGGGGCATGCGCAGCGTCCGTATCGGGGTCGACACCGGAGGCACGTTCACCGACGTGGTCGCGGTGGACGAGCAGACCGGTGAGATCACCACGACCAAGACTCCCTCCACCCCCGCCAACCCGGCCGACGGGTTCATGGAGGGGGTACGGAAAGTCCTGCGGAAGGCGGCCGGTGCGGAGGACGCGGGCGACCTGGGCGACGCGGGCATGGAGGCGGTGTCGGCCGTCGTGCACGGCACCACGGTCGCCACGAACCAGCTCCTCGAAGACCGCATCGCCGACCTGGGCTTCGTCACCACCGAGGGCTTCGAGTTCATCCTGGAGATCGCCCGCCAGAGCGTGCCGGACGGCTACGGCAACTCCTACTTCTGGGTGAAGCCGCCCCGCATCGTCCCGGTGCACCGGGTCAGGACCGTCGGCGGGCGCCTGGACCACACCGGTGCCGAGGTGCGGCCGTTCGACGAGGAGCAGGCCGTCGCGGCGGCCCGCTGGTTCCGCGACCGCGGCATCACCGCGATCGGCGTGTGCTTCCTGCACTCGTACGCCAACCCCGCCCACGAGCTGCGCATGCGGGAGGTCCTCGAACGGGAGCACCCGGACGCCGTCGTCTCGATCTCGTGCGACGTGCTGCGCGAGTACCGCGAGTACGAGCGGTCGGTCACCACCCTGGTCGACGCCGCCGTCAAACCGACCATGCGCCGCTACATCGCCAACCTGGCCGAACGCCTGGAGGCGGCGAGCCGCGCGGGGGACGTGGACGGCCGGGCGTACGCGGAGGGCGCGGGGGACGCGAGCGACCGGACGTACCGGAAGGGTGTCGTGGGTGCGGCGGCGGCGTCGTCCGCGGCGGGGGTCGCGCGTGCGGGGAGTGCCGGGAGGGGGAGCGGCATGCCGTTCTCCGTGATGAAGAGCAACGGCGGTGTGCTGTCCGCGGCCGAGGTCGTACACCAGCCGATCACCACCGTGCTCTCGGGACCGGCCGCGGGCGCGCTCGGCGCCGCGCTGATCGCCGCCACCGCCGGGCACCCCTCGGTGATCACCCTGGACGGCGGCGGCACCTCGACCGACGTCGCGGTGGTCGTCGACGGGGAGCCGTCCCTGACCACCGAGGGCAGCATCGGCCGTTACCCCTGCAAGATCCCGATGATCGACATCGTGACCGTCGGCGCGGGCGGCGGCTCCGTCGCGTGGATCTCCCCCGAGGGCACGCCGAAGGTCGGGCCCAGATC
Organism: Streptosporangium sp. LJ11; assembly: GCF_051918945.1. Classification (NCBI taxonomy): domain Bacteria; kingdom Bacillati; phylum Actinomycetota; class Actinomycetes; order Streptosporangiales; family Streptosporangiaceae; genus Streptosporangium; species Streptosporangium sp. LJ11. Next base: position 72,705 of record NZ_JBPXMB010000012.1, on the reverse strand, counting down.
GGCCGGGGCCGACCCCGGCCCCCTCTGCTACGGCCGGGGCGGTACCGAGGTCACCGTCACCGACGCGCACGTCTTCCTCGGCCGGGTCCCCCCGCACCTGCTCGGCGGGGAGATCCCGCTCGACGCCGACGCCGCCCGCGAGGGGATCGAGGCGCTCGCGGGCAAGATCGGGCTGTCCCCGGAACGGACCGCGGCGGGCATCCTGGAGATCAGCGCGTTCAACCAGTCGAACGCCATCCGCCAGATCACCGTCAAACGCGGCCTGGACGTGCGCGACTTCCCCATGGTCGCCTTCGGCGGCTCGGGCCCGCTGCTGGTCTGCCGCCTGATCGACATCCTCGGCCTGCCGTCGGTGATCGTGCCGCCCGACCCGGGCAACGTCTCGGCCTTCGGGCTGCTCACCGTGGACGTCAAGAACGACTACGTGCGCACCTTCGTCACCCGTGACCTCTCCCTGGAGGCCGCAGGGGAGATCTTCGGCGACCTGGAGGGGCAGGCCGCCGCGGCCCTGGACCGCGAGGGTTTCGCCGCCGGCGCGCACGTCTACGCGCGCAGCGCCGACCTGCGCTACTACGGCCAGGCCTACGAGGTCAGGGTGCCCGCGCCGTCCGGCCCGCTGGACGAGGACTGGCGGGCCGAGGTGCTGGACCGCTTCCACACCGAGCACCGCAAGCTCTACGGGTACGGATACCGCGACGACCCCCGGCACGGCGTCGAGTGGGTCAACCTCCGTGTCTCCGGCATCGGCCCGATCACCCGGCCCGTCATCGGGCACAGGCCGCACGGCGACCCGCGGCCCGAGCCGGCCGCCTTCCGCGAGGTCTTCTACGACGAGTGGGGCGCCACCCCCATCCACCGCCGTTCCGACCTGACCGCCGGAGCGCAGGTCACCGGCCCGGCGGTCATCGAGGAGTACGGCTCCACGCTGCCGCTCCACCCCGGCTTCACCGCGACCATGGACGAGTTCGGAAACCTGGAGGTACGCCGTGCATGACGCGGAGCGAACCCGACGCAGTGAGCGGAGTGGTCCGCGAGGGACGAGCGGCCCGCGGAGTGGGCGAGGAGCGGTGAGCGACCGATGAGCACGGAGCGAACCCGACGCAGTGAGCGGAGTGGTCCGCGAGGGACGAGCGGCCCGCGGAGTGGGCGAGGAGCGGTGAGCGACCGATGAGCACGGAGCGAACCCGACGCAGTGAGCGGAGTGGTCCGCGAGGGACGAGCGGCCCGCGGAGTGGGCGAGGAGCGGTGAGCGACCGATGAGCACGCAGCGAGCCCGGCACGGTGAGCGGCCGGTGAGCGGGGCCGACCCGGTGCTGGTGGAGATCGTCGAGGGGACGCTCGCGTCGGTGGAGATGGAGGTCGAGACGGCCATCGCCCGTACCGCCCGCTCACCCATGATCCGCGACGCGCACGACTTCCGCGCCGGCATCCACGACGTACGGCTGCGCAAGCTGACCGGCAGGTCCTACTCGGCGCTGGTCCAGCCGATCGTCAGGGACTTCCCGATCGGCGAGATGAGGCCCGGCGACGTCTTCTTCCACAACGACGTCTACCTGTCCGAGGGCGGCATCGGGCACCTGCCCGACCTGTGCGTGACGGTCCCGGTCTTCCACGACGGGCAGGTCGTCGCCTTCGTGCAGGCGTTCGGCCACCACGACGACATCGGCGGGGCCGTACCGGGCTCCATGCCGAGCAACGCGCGCAGCGTGTTCGAGGAGGGGCTGATGGTCCCGCCGATCAAGCTGTGGGACGAGGGCGTGCCCAACCGGGCGGCACTCACGATCATGACACGCAACTCCCGGATGCCCGACTCCCTCGCCGGAGACCTGGACGCCGAGTGCTCGGCCTGTCTGATGGGCGCCCGGCGGCTGGGAGAGCTGTTCGACCGGTACGGGCGCGAGGCGGTCGAGGCGTGCTTCGACGCGATCATCTCCAACACCACCGAGACGTTCCGCAGGGAACTGCTGGCCAAGATCCCCGAGGGCACGCACGTGTGGGAGGACTACGCCGAGCACGACGGCGTCGACGAGCCCCGCCTGCACACGCAGCGGATGACCCTCACCGTCGACCACTCCGCAGAGGTGCCGCTCGTCATCGACTTCACCGGCACCTCCCCGCAGGCCAAGGGCCCGATCAACCACGCGGGCGACTACGCCGACGGGGTGTTCCTGAAGAAGTGGCTGGCGCCGATCCTGCGCAACCTGGCCGACACCCCCGAGCGGATGGCCGAACTCGACGTCAACGAGGGAGTCGTCCCCCTCATCGAGATGCGGTTCCCCGAGAAGGGCACCCTGCTCACCCCGATCTTCCCCGCCCCCACCAACGCCCGCACGTTCGTGATCCTGCGCCTGCTGGGCGTGCTGGCCGGGGTGCTGGCCAAGGCGACCGGCGGCCGGATGCCCGCCGACCAGGAGACCATCCGCTACACCGGCGTCTACGGCGCCGGCGCCGACGGCACCCCGTACCTGATGAGGGAGGTCCTCGGCGGCGGCTCCGGCGGCCGGTGGTACGCCGACGGCGAGGACACCATCCACGTGGTGCCCGACTCGCGCAACATCCCGGTCGAGTTCGCCGAGTCCCGCTGGCCGTTCCGGGTCGAGCGGCTCGGCCTGGCCCGCGACTCCGGCGGTCCCGGCCTCTACCGGGGCGGCCTCGGCTACGACAAGCACCTGCGGATGCTTCGCGACGCCTCGTTCATGTCCATCGCCGACCGCTCGATCCTGTCGTGCTGGGGCGTGAACGGCGGCCGCGCCGGACGGCCCTTCGTCGTGGAGATCGAGGGCAGGGAGATGGAGGGCCTGGTGGACGACTCGCCGGTCCGCGCGGGCGAGATCATCCGGGTGCGCACCACGGGCGGGGGCGGCTGGGGCTCCCCGCTGGACCGCGACCCCGCCCTGGTGGCCGCCGACGTCCGCGACGGCAAGGTCTCCGCCGAGGGCGCCCGCGACGACTACGGCGTCGTCCTGTACGGCGACCCCGACGACCTCCGGGTGGACGCCGAGGCCACCGCGACCCGCCGCGCCGGGCTCCGCGCCCTCCTCCCGGCCGATCCGGCCGACCGGCCCTTCTTCGACCGGGGTCCGGGCTTCCCCACCCTGTCGGGCGGCCTGCCGTACGCGGAGGTGGACCTCATCTGACGCTCGCGGGGCGCTCATGTGACGCTCGCGGGGCACTCGCGAGGCGGTTCACCTCCGGTGGCGGAGGGTGCGGGTGACGGTGAGCCCGCCGAGGGCGAGGGCGCCGGCCAGCAGGATGCCGGTCTCTGTCCACTGGAAGCGCCAGAACCGGTCGGCCGGATGGTGGTAGACCGCCTTGCGGTAACCCTCGTCGATCAGACACTCCTCCTTCAGCAGCTGGGCCCGTTCCGAACGGGCGTCCACCCCGGCGGGCGGCGGGCAGGTGCCGGCCGGCGGCTCAGCGATCTCCCGGCCGGAGGGGGTGACCCAGGCCTCCCCGACCAGGGTGCCGCCGCCCTCGTAGAGTGCCGTCCAGCCGGTGGTGACGGTACGCACCGGCTCGGCGTAGGAGTCGCGGGAGAAGAAGACGGCCGGAACGGCCACCGCGACCAGCGCCACGGTCACCGCCATCGCGGCCAGGGTGCGCCGGAAGAACGTCCCGGCGGCGGCGCCCAGGACGAACGCGAACAGCCACCACGCGGCCGGGACGACGCCGATGACGGTGAACGTCCCGGGTTCCAGCGACTTGTCGCCGATCACGTCGCGGAACACCGGCAGCCACGCGCTGATCATCGCCGACAGGAGCAGGGCGGCGGCCACGACCATGCCGCCGAGCAGGCAGAGCTTGGTCACGAGCCACCGCAGAGGGGAGACCGACTGGGTCCATGCCAGCGCGCCGGTCCCGCGTTCGAACTCGGCCGCCAGCAGCGGCGCGCCCCAGAAGGCTCCGACCAGCGCGGACCCGGCGACGGGAAGCAGGCCGAAGACCATGAAGACCGGATGGTAGTAGTCGTAGTAGATCGTCGAGTTCACGCCGGAGCACGCGGCGGCGGAGCCGGGGCAGCCGGGCGGGGCCTGGCCGGCGATGTAGGCGGTCGCCCGCAGGCCGGAGATCAGCAGCAGCGCCCCCAGGGCGAGCAGCAGACCGCAGGTCGCCAGGATCTGCGCGCGATGCTGTCGCCAGGTCAGCCAGAGCAAGGAGGAATCCCTTCAGGTGGTACGCCCGGTTCACCCGGGTGGTCCCGCACGAGGGACCGCCCGAACCCGGTGGTCCGGTACCGGTCTCGCACGAGGGACCGCGCGAACCCGCCGGTCTCGTGCCGGTTCCGTACGGCGGAGGCAGGGGGATCAGCGGGTGGAGGTCAGGGTGGGGCGGGGGAGGGCCGCGAGGTCCGGGGCGCGCAGATAGGCCAGCACCGTCTCCTCCAGGTTCACCGGGCGGGTGGTCCAGCGCGGGTCGGGCGGCGGGGTGCCGTCCCGGACGAGCAGGGTGGCCTGCCGCCCCGTCCCGCCCCGCGAGATCACCGGCAGCCGGGCGGCGAGCGCGTCGGCGCCCTCGGCGGGACCGGTCAGCAGGCGGTGCCCGGCCACCAGCTCGTCGATGTCGCCGCTGACCTGGACCCGGCCCCCGTTGACCACCATCAGCCAGTCGCAGGTCCCCTCCAGTTCCGACACCACGTGCGAGGAGAGCAACACGGTCAGCCCTGTCTCGGCGACCGCCGCCATCAGGCCGCGCATCACGTCCTGGCGGGCCAGCGGGTCGAGGTCGGCCAGCGGTTCGTCCAGCACCAGCAGGTCCGGGCGCTTCGCCAGTGCGACGGTGAGCGCCACCTGCGTCCGCTGCCCGCCCGACAGCCTGCCGACCCTGCGGCCGAGCGGGATGTCCAGTTCCGCCAGCCGCCTCCTGGCCGCCGCGTCGTCCCACCGGGGGTTGAGCCCGCGCCCGAACCTGAGCATCTCGGCCACGCTGAAGCCCGCGTACAACGGCTTGCCCTGCGCCATGAACGCGATCCGCCGCAGGTTCTCGCGCACGGGTTCGCCGAACACCCGCACGGTCCCCGTGGTCGGGGCGAGCAGGCCGACGGCCATGTGGAGCAGGGTCGACTTGCCCGCGCCGTTGGGGCCCACCAGCGCGACCACCCGCCCGGACGGCACCGCCACCGAGCAGTCGCGCAGCGCCCAGGTCCGCCGGTAACACCTGCCCAGGGCCTCGGTCTCCAGCGCGTTCACGCGATCTCCTCGCGGGATCCGTGGCCCCCGGGGGCCACGGGGGTCTCGTGGGAGAGGTCGGTCAGGACGGAGGCGACCAGCGCCTCCAGATCCTCCAGGTCCAGACCCGCCTGGCGCCCGTCGCGCACCCAGCGCACCAGGTCGGCGCGCAACCGCGCGCGGTCGCCCATGGAGGTCTGGCCCAGCGACCGCTCCACGAACGTGCCCTGCCCCGGCCGCCCGCTGACCAGGCCCTCCCGCTCCAGCTCGCGGTACGCCTTCAGCACGGTGTTCGGATTGATCGCCAGCTGGGTCACGACCTCCCTGGCCGTCGGCAGCCGGTCACCCGGCCGCAGCACACCGAGCCGCAGCGCGTGCCGGACCTGATGCACCAGCTGGAGGTACGTCGCCACCCCCGACCCCCGGTCGAGGCGGAATTCGATCAACGCCACACCCTTTCACTAATTAAGTAGTGAAAGGGTGGAGCCAGGGTGGGGGAATGTCAAGCCGCGCCGGGCACGCCTTCACGATCGGCGCGCCCCGGTCACGCGAAGGCGCCGGATCAGGGCGGGGTGGCCGCTCGAGGGCCGTCGGATCGGGGCGGTCCGGCCGCGCCCGAGCCGCCTTCCCGGCTCGTGGGGAAGACGCGGCCGAGGTGGTAGTCGATGGCCCGCCGTACCTCGGCCACGGTGCGCCGTCCGTGGAGGACGTCCATGCCCAGCCCGGTGATCCCGGCCACCAGGAGGTCGGCCTCGTGGCGCGGGTCGAGCCCCGGCGCGGCCGTACCCTCGCGCTGCGCCTGCCCGATGACACCGGCGACCAGCTGTTCGAGGGGCTGGGCGTCGTGCAGGAAGACCGAGGCCAGCGCGGGATCGGTGAGGCTGCGGGCGTAGTAGGCGGCGAGCACCCGCAGGGCCGCTCCGCGCTGGTCGTCCAGCGGCAGGAACTCGGCCAGGATCGCCCCCAGCAGGGCACGGGAGTCGGAGGGGTCGACCGAGGCCATCCGTGCCCGGGCGTGCCGCTCGTTGTCCTCGTTCAGCAGCCGGAGCGCGGAGACGAGGAGCCGGTGCTTGCTGTCGAAGTGGTACTGGACCACCCGCAGCGACACCCCGGCCTCGGCGGCGACCTCCCGCATGCTCGCCGCGTCCAGCCCGCGCTCGGCGGCGACGCGCCAGAGCGCCTCGCTGATCTCGCGGCGCCTGGGCGACCGCGCGCCCGGCTCGGGAGCCGGGGGCGCGGGGGGCGGGTTCTTCCGCCGCCGGTACGCCTTCGCCTGGCAGCCGCGCGAGCAGTACGCCGGAGGACGCCCCCGCGTCGCCGCCGGCAGCGGGGCACGGCAGACCCGGCAGGTCACCCTCTTTTCGTCACGCACCCCCACAGCATATTCCCAATAATCTGTGATGTAAGTCGAAGATTGTCCAGATCAGAAGCTTTTCAGTCAACATCCTTTTGATACGTTCGTATCGTTCTCAGACCATGACGTGAGGAGGTCGACGATGAACGAGGCCTGGTACCGGCTCGGGATGCTTCTGGTGCTCGCCGCGGGTGTCTGGGAGGGGCCGCTGGCGATCGTTTTCCGCGTGTTCACCGACAAGGCGCCCGACGTCCTGACCGCGGCCAACTACCTGCCCGCCCCCTGGTGCTACCTCGCGGCGGCGGGCGCGACGATCGCCGCCCTGGCCGTGATCGCGGTTCTGGACGCCGCGCACAAGCGGGTTCTGGCGCGCGAGGAGCGGCCGGGTGGCGGGTGATCGTCGCCGGTTCCGTATTCCGGCCGGGGTGGACTCGTGCGTTGGTCCGGACAGGTGCTAGCCTGGACGTAGTTGCGGTTGTGGTACCCATGAAACTTTGTGTGCACCTGACGGATAACCCTTCAGGTGCATTTTGTTTTCCCGGTCATCTCCGGATGGGCTCATCGCGGCGACGCGAGATCCACGCGGTGTGGATCTCGGCTCTGCCCCCTATCGAAGGAGAATGATCATGGCGACTGGCACCGTTAAGTGGTTCAACGCGGAAAAGGGCTTCGGCTTCATCGAGCAGGACGGCGGCGGCGCCGACGTCTTCGCCCACTACTCCAACATCGCCGCCCAGGGCTACCGTGAGCTGCAGGAGGGCCAGAAGGTCTCCTTCGACGTCACGCAGGGCCAGAAGGGCCCGCAGGCGGAGAACATCGTTCCCGCCTAGTAGCACAGGCACATCACGGGCCGGGGCCCGCACCTCTCTGAGGTGCGGGCCCCGGCTCGTTTCGCGTCCCCGTCCGTACGCCGGGATCCACGGGGCGGTGGGGCCCCTCGTCGGCGTGATCCGACGACAACCGGTGACCCGGGTCAACCTCGGGTGAGCGTCGTCCTCGCGGGCGCGTGGATGTCGGCGGGGAGCAGTTGCTCGGTGAGCAGGCGGCGGATCCGGTCAGGGCTGGTCGCCCAGGGCCGCAACAGCTCCCATCCATGGAAATATCCAAAAATATACGGACTCATCGCCGACGGCCTCAGCACCCTGAGCGCGAGTGCCGCCTCGTCCTCGCTGTACAACGCCCACCGGGTGAGATAGGCGGCCAGTTCCGCCTCGCTCCGTCCTTCGGCCGCCAGGAACGTCGCGTTGCCCCAGACGCCCCACAGCACGTTCTTGGCATGGTGGATCGCCGCGAAGTCGCTCCCGTCCGGCCGGATGCCCACCAGCGGGAAGATGTTCGCGTTCAGCCAGGCCTGCGCCTCGTCCCCGGGGAACAGGAGTTCCTCGGCCAGCAGCCCCAGCCCCTCGCTGAGCACGAACGACGGCGACAACATGAACCGCACGCGCTGGTCCGGGTGGATCTCCTTCAGCATCGACTCGGCGATGTGACCGGGGTGGCCTTCGTGCGCGACGAGATACAGCAGGTCGGCCAGGTTGAAGGGAATTGCTCGGTTGATGTGGATCGTGGACTTCAGCCCGCCCTCGTAGTCGCCCGCACCGTGAAAGGCCACGTCCCGCACGAGCCGGCACTTCACGACCTCCTCCTCGGGCAGCGCGATGATGGTGCCGGTACGAGCACGTGTCTCGGCCACCGCCCTGGCCACCAGATCCGGCAGCCGCTCGATCGGCTCCAGCGTGTGGGCAGCCTGCCATGCCCGAAACCGCTCGGCCAGCGAGCCGGGGGTCTTCGGCAACGCGGCGTCCAGCTCGGCGTGCGCCTGCTCGAACACCGACTCGGGCAGCCGGCGCGGTTCCAGGCCCAGGCATTCCGCCGCGTATTCGGCCGGCGGGAGCCGCGCACCGTTCAGGTAACCGGCAACGGCCCGCATCGCACGCACGTGAGCCCTCAGATAGGCGGACGGTGCGCTGTCCAGCAGCCTGTCGGCGTCCCGTACCAGCTCCGCGGGGGACGCGGGCGGCCGGGCGTCGACCTGGGCGCTCCAACCGGCCGGTCCCCGGTAGATGAGCATGGTGACGTCCGCCAGACGGTCGATCCGCAACGCGAGCATCGCGTAGGCACGCTGCCATTCCACGAGTTCCTCCTTCGTCTCGGTGGTGGTTAAGCTAGCCGTACGGTTTTCCGTACAGTGCACGGAAAGAAGGGGGAGATGCCGGAGTCCATCTGGTTCCGTGACGAGGACCGCTCGCGAAAACCGCGTCTGTCACGTGAACGCGTCGTCGAGGCCGCCATCACCCTGCTCGACAGCGAGGGTGTGGCCGGATTCTCCATGCGGGCCCTGGCCGCCCGGCTGCGCGCGGGCACGATGTCGCTCTACGAGTACGTCACGAGCAGGGAAGACGTGCTGGACCTGGCTCTGGACGAGGTGATCGGCGGAATCGAACTCCTGGAGGCCGGCTCGTGGCGCGACACGTTGCTCGGCCAGCTCACCCAGAGCAGGGCCGTCATGCGACGCCATCCCTGGGTGCCCGCGCTCACCGCCACCCGCCCCCTGCTCGGCCCGAACGCGATGGCCCGCTCCCGTCGCTTCTACTCCGTCCTGGCCGACGCAGGGCTGAGCGGGCCCGCCCTCGTCTCCGCCGTCGGGACGCTGTCGTCGTACGTGAACGGCTTCGTCGCGGCCGAGAACACCTGGTGGGCGACGGTCCGCACCCCCGGGGCCGACGCCGAGATCCGCGGCAGGGTCGACCGCTACCTCGACGAGCACTCCCACCTCGCCCAGGTGACCGACTCCGACTTCGACGGTCAGTTCCTGCTCGGCCTCGACCTCATCCTCGACGGCATCGCCACCCGCCTGCCGTGACCGTCATCCGGGCGGACCCGTCGATCGGCGTCGCCGTCGCGCTCCCGCCGGCCTTTGCCGTACCTCGATCCCCGGCTCGTCCCGGTGCTCGGCTCGTTCGTCCTCGAAGGGCCGATACATGTTGCGGTGCTCGGTTCCTTCGCCTCCGAGGTGCCGATGCGTGGGCGGCCCCCGCTCTCCCCGGCCGGAGCCGTACGGGAGGTCGTGACGAACACGTCCTCATGATCTTGCCCCCTCCCGTCCCGCTCGGTGACGGTATGGGAGATCATGGGTGTGCCCCCGTCCGGGTGTCGTGCCAAGTGGTCTCATGGCAAACGGGCCGGGAACGGGGAGCCCTTGCCGGCCGGGCCGGCCGCCACGCACCGGAGGTTGATCTTGCAGGGAGCACTCGGCGACATCGTCGTCCTCGATCTCTCTCGCGCGCTCGCGGGCCCGCACGCCGCGCAGATGCTCGGTGACCTGGGCGCCCGGGTGATCAAGGTGGAGCATCCCGCGGGAGGTGACGACTCGCGGGGCTGGGGTCCGCCGTTCGTGGGCCCCGACCAGGACATCTCCACCTATTTCCTGGCGGCCAACCGCAACAAACAGTCAATCGCCATTGATCTCAAGTCCGCCGAGGGCAGGTCGCTCGTCGAGCGTCTGGTGCGGCAGAGCGACGTGCTGGTGGAGAACTTCCGCACCGGGGTCATGGACCGGCTGGGCTTCTCCGTCGAGCGGCTGCACGAGCTCAACCCCCGCCTGGTCATCCTGTCGATCACCGGGTTCGGCCACGACGGCCCGGAGGGCGGCAGGCCCGGTTACGACCAGATCGCGCAGGGCGAGGCGGGGCTGATGAGCCTGACCGGCCCGTCGCCCGAGGAGCCGTACCGGGTGGGCGCCTCGGTCGCGGACCTGCTCGGCGGTATCCACGGCGCGTACGGGGTGGTCGCCGCGCTCTACGAGCGGGAGCGGACCGGGCGGGGCAAGGTGGTGCGGACCTCGTTGCTGGCCGCGGTGACCGGGGTGCACTCCTACCACGGGACGGCCTGGACGGTCGGCGGCCAGGTGTCCCGGGCGGGCGGCAACCACCACGCCTCCATCGCCCCGTACGGCGCCTTCCGCTGCGCCGACGGCATGATCCAGATCGCGGCGGCGAACGACACGCAGTGGCACAAGGTCGCCGCCCTGCTCGGGTTGGACGTCGACCCATATGTCACTAAATATGCGAATAACAGGGAAAGATTTACGCATCGGGATGAACTGATCTCCGACATGGAGCGGGCGCTCACCAAGCACGACCGGGCCCACTGGCTGGCCGCGCTCGGCGAGGCCGGGGTGCCCGCCGGGGCCATCAGGTCCCTCGACGAGGTCTACGCCTGGGACCAGACCCGTTCCCAGGGCCTGGTCGTCGAGGTGGACCATCCCGTGCTCGGCACCATCGAGCTGCCCGGACCGCCGCTCCGTTTCGACGGAGACCCTCCCATGCGCCACGGCGCCCCGCCCGCTCTCGGCGAGCACGACGACGAGGTCCTCGCCTGGCTGGAGGCGCGCGAGCGATGACAGGCACACCCCCCGTCCACGCCCGGACGCCGTCCCGCGGAGCGCGGGTATGACCCCGGCACGGCCCGACGCGCGCACGCTGATCGGCACCTTCCTCGACCCGGGTACGTGGCTGTCGTGGGACGAGCCGCCCGCCGACCCCGCCGCGCCCGGTTCGGGGTACGCCGAGGAGCTGGCCGCGGTCCGGGGCAAGACGGGATACGACGAGTCGGTGATCACCGGGGAGGGCCTGCTGGACGGGCGCCGGGTGGCGATCGTCGTGTGCGAGTTCTCCTTCCTGGCCGGTTCGATCGGGGTGGCCGCCGCCGAGCGGCTCACCGCCGCGGTCGAGCGGGCCACCGCCGAGGGGCTCCCGCTGCTGGCCGCCCCCGCCTCGGGCGGAACCCGGATGCAGGAGGGCGCGGTGGCCTTCGTCCAGATGGTGAAGATCACCGCCGCGGTGGCCGCGCACCGCGCCGCGGGGCTGCCGTACGTCGTCTACCTGCGCCACCCCACCACCGGAGGTGTCTTCGCCTCCTGGGGGTCGCTCGGGCACGTCACCGCCGCCGAGCCCGGCGCGCTGATCGGGTTTTTGGGGCCGAGGGTGTTCGAGTCGCTGCACGGCTACCCGTTCCCCGAGGGCGTCCAGGTCTCCGAGAACCTCTTCGCCCACGGCCTGGTCGACGCGGTCGTGTCGGCGGAGGACGCCCGCCGGGTCGCGATACGGGCGCTCGCCGTGCTGTGCGCCCCCCGCCGGGACCTGGACCCCGGGCCCGAGCCGGACGAGCGGGTCCCGACGGTCCAGGCGTGGGACGCGATCAGCCGCTCCCGCCGCGACGACCGCCCCGGGGTGCGGGCGCTGCTCAAGCTCGGCGCCTCCGACGTCACCCCGCTCAACGGCACCGGCGTGGGCGAGAACGACCCCGGGCTGATCCTCGCCCTGGCCAGGTTCGGCGAGGCTCCCGCGATCGTGCTCGGCCAGGACCGGCGGCACCAGCGGATCGACGCCCCGCTCGGCCCGGCCGGGCTCAGGGTCGCCAGGCGGGGCATGCGCCTCGCCTCCGAGCTGGGGCTGCCGCTGGTCACCGTGATCGACACCGCCGGGGCCGCGCTGTCCAAGGCGGCCGAGGAGGGCGGCCTGGCCGCGGAGATCGCCCGTTCGGTGGCCGATCTGGTGATGCTCGACGCCCCGACCGTGTGCCTGCTGCTGGGAGAGGGGGCGGGCGGTGCCGCGCTCGCGCTGCTCCCCGCCGACCGGGTGCTGTGCGCCCAGCACGGCTGGCTGTCGCCGCTGTCTCCCGAGGGGGCCTCGGCATTGCTGTACCGGAGCGTCGACTTCGCCCCGGAGATCGCCGCGGCGCAGGGGGTGAGGTCCACCGACCTGCGCAGGGACGGCCTCGTCGACCGGATCATCCCGGAGTTCCCCGACGCCGCCTACGAGCCGGAGGCGTTCTGCGTCCGGGTCGCGCGCACCCTGGAGCACGAGATCGCGGGACTGCTGGGCCAGGCCCCCGCCGACCGCCTCGCCGCCAGGCTGGCCCGTTACCGGCGGCTCGGCGTGAGCTGAGGATTCCCGGCCCGGGGGACGGCGGCGTCACCCGTACGGATGCCGGACGTCCCCGGGGCCTGGGCGTGGCCGCCGGCGGTTGACCTGAACTTTGGTTGAGGTCTCATCCTGATGACCATGACCACACCGATCACGCCTTCGACGCCGGCCACGCCGGTTACGGCCGGGCGGCGGGAGTGGGCCGGCCTCGCCGTGCTGGCGCTGCCCGCCCTCCTCGCCTCCCTCGAACTGACCGTCACGAACCTCGCGTTGCCCGCCATCGGCAGGGACCTGGCGGCGAGCGGCACCCAGTCACTGTGGATCGTGGACGTCTACGCCTTCCTGCTGGCCGGGTCGCTCATCACCATGGGCGCGCTCGGTGACCGGATCGGCCGCCGCCGGTTGCTGCTGATCGGGGCGGTGGCGTACGGCCTCGCCTCGGTCCTGGCCGCCTACGCGCCCGACGCCGGGAGCCTGATCGTCGCCCGGGGGCTGATGGGGGTCGCCGGATCGACCCTGATGCCCTCCACGCTCTCCCTGGCCACGTCCATGTTCTCCGATCCGCGGCAGCGGGCGACGGCCATCGGGGTCATCGTGGCCAGCGTCTCGGGAGGCACCGCGATCGGCCCGCTGGTGGGGGGATGGCTGCTGGAACGCTTCTGGTGGGGGTCGGCGTTCCTGCTGGCCGTACCCTTCATGGCGGTGCTGCTGGTCGCGGGCCCGCTGCTGCTGCCGGAGCGCAGGGACGCCGCCGCGGGGCGGCTGGACGTCACCGGCGCGCTGCTGTCACTGGGCGCGGTGCTGCCGCTGGTCTACGGGCTCAAGCGGATCGCGGCCGACGGCCCGGAGATGACGTCCGCGGTCGCGGTCGTGGCCGGGCTGGCGCTGGCGGCGGCGTTCGTCCGCAGGCAGCGTACGCTGGCCGATCCCCTCGTCGACCTGCGGCTGTTCGCCGGACGGACGTTCAGTGCCGCGGCCGCCACGCTGGCGTTCGGCATCTTCGTGCTGTGGGGTTCCAACTACGCCGTCGCGCAGTACCTGCAGCTGGTGCACGGCCTGTCGCCCCTGGAGGCGGGCCTGTGGACGGCGCCCTCGGCGGCGGGGGTCATCGCCGGTTCCCTCCTGGCGCCCCGGGTCGCGCGGAGGATCCCGCCCTCCGTCGTGATCGCCACGGGCCTGGCCGTGTCCGCGGCCGGCTATCTCGTGCTCACCCGGACGCAGGGGACGGGCGGGCTCGCCGTCCTCGTGTCCGGGGCCGTGGTCGTCTCCGCAGGGCTGGGGCCGATGATGGCGCTCGCCACCGACCTGGTCGTCGGCTCCGCGCCGCCTCACCGGGCCGGTGCCGCGGCGGCGATCGCCTCGGTGGCGCCCCAGTTCGGCGGCGCGCTCGGCATCGCGGTCCTCGGCAGCGTCATCACCGCGGTCTACCGGAGCCGGATCTCGCCGGCGGAGGTTCCCGAGGCCGCCCGCGACAACCTCAACGCCGCGGTGGCGGTCGCGGGGAGCCTTCCCGGGCGGCTCGCGTCCGGACTCCTCGACACGGCGCGCACCGCGTTCGTCCAGGGCTTCCACCTGACCGCGGCGATCAGCGCCGTCCTGATGGCGGGCGTCGCCCTGCTGGTGGTGATCCTGCTCCGCGAGGACGCCGGGCGGTGAGACGCTCCCGGCCGGCCGACGGGCCGACGAGCCGGCCGGTCAGCGGGCGGGCCCGGCTCGGGACTCCTGGTCGGCCGGCCGGTCAGTGGGGCCGCCCTGCGGTTTCCGGTCGGCCGGTGAGCCCGCTCCGCGGACGTGCCGAGAGCGTTACGGCTCGGCGCCCTCCGGGGTGAGCGGGACGGGCAGGCGCTCGATCCTGATGGAGAAGACCTCGTCGCGGGGGACGACGACCTCGTACGCCCCGTGGTCGACCATCCAGTAGCCCAGTGCCTCGGCCTTCATCCCGCTGTGCCCGGTGTAGGCGATGTGCAGGCTCTCCTCGCCGTTCTCCTCGGAGACGTCGAGGACCAGGCACGGCTCCCCGCCGAACGCGCCGACCGTGCGGACCAGCACCAGCCAGTCGAGGTCCTCCCGGGCGACGACCAGCCGCCAGTAGCCGGTGGCCGCCTCGAAGCCCTTCTGCGCCTCCTCGTTGAACAGCACCACCTCGGCGCTGCCGGGCCCGAGGGCCGCGGCGTACGTACGGCCCAGGTAGCGGGCGGCGAACCCCGAGGCCACCGGCTCGATCTCGGCGCTCATGAGGCGGGCCGCCAGCTCAGGCCGTCGTAGAGGCCGAAGAGGCGCTCCTCGCCGGGGACCACGTGGATGATCTCGGCTCCCGCGGGGATCGGCATGGGCGTGGTGTGGAACTGCGGCACGACGTGCTCCCGCGAGGTGGTGAAGCCGTTTCCGGTGAAGGGCGGTGAATCGTTCCAGTCACCGCCCATGTGCGGGCCGTACGGCACGACGTAGGCGTCCATGTCGCGGGCGAACCAGCGCATCAGATAGATCTCCGGGACCGTCGCGGTCAGCTCCGAGCCCTCGAACCCCAGGTCGAGGCCGGCGAAGAGCTGCGCGGGGGTGGTCAGCCGCGCGCAGTCCTGAACCCGGTAGACGTACCCGGAGATCACGGTGCGTCTGCCGGCCAGATAGGGCACGAGCAGCCGAGGCGGTATGACCTTCTGCATCTGCGTTCTACGCCCAGGTGGCTCACTCACGGTCGGCATTTTACGATCCGCCGACCTGGAGCCGCCGGTGTTCCAGGCACGGCAGGGCATTCCGGGTGGCAATCGTGATCTGCGCGTCGATTTCGCACGTCTGCACGGCGGCTGTGGGTCCCATATCGGTGCGTACCACTCCCATCGGATCGACCAGCATGCTCCGCCCGATCCCGAAGCCGTCGCGGGCCTCCGGGTTCGGCGCCTGGCCCACGGCCGCGACCCAGGTGGTGTTCTCGATCGCGCGGGCCCTGACGAGGGTGGTCCAGTGTTCCTCCTTCATCGGCCCCGAACCCCATGCGGCTATCACCGCGAACATCTCGGCCCCCAGGTCGACCAGGGCCCGGGTGAGCTCGGGGAAGCGGATGTCGTAGCAGGTGACCAGGCCCACCCGGATCCCGGCCAGCTCCACCACGACCGGCGTGTCGCCCGGCGCGACCAGCTCTGACTCGCGGGCGCCGAAGGAGTCGAACAGATGGATCTTCCGGTAGGCCGCCTCGATCGAGCCCGAGGGGCCGATGGCGACCGCGGTGTTGTGGACCCGGTCCTCGCCGGGTTCGAACACCCCCGCGATCACCGACAGGCCGTGCTCCCGCGCCGCCGCGGCCAGCCCGGTGACGAACGGCCCGTCCAGCGGCTGGGCGAGGTCGGTGACGCGTTTGCCGTACCGGGTGAGGGCGGCCTCGGGGAGGATCGCCAGCTCGGCGCCGCCCGCGGCGGCCTCGGCGAGGGCGTCGCGGGCACGGCTGAGGTTGGCGGCGGGGTCTTCGGCCACCGGGATCTGGCAGAGGGCGATGCGCGTCACGGATGTGACCCTATCCGTCTGTTCGGCACTCGTTCCATCCACGTCAGGCTCCGCCACGCCCATTCCAGCGGCCCGTACCTGAACCTGGCCAGCCACGCGCGGCTGAACAGCACCTGAAGCGCCAGGACGGCGACGGAGAGCGCCACGCCGGCGAGCCGGGTCGTGTCCGCGACGAGCAGGGGTACGAAGATCAGGATGATCGGGGTGCTCACCAGGTAGTTCGTCAGCGCCATCCGGCCGAGCGGGGCCAGGACCGACAGCAGCGGGCCGCGCAGCCGGGTCCGCAGCAGGAGCAGCAGCCCGGTGCCGTAGGCCGTGGCGACGGCGAGCCCGGCGGCCGCGTGGACGGACGCGTGGAAGAGGAGGGGGTCCTTGGCGATGCGCAGCCAGAGCCAGGTGAGCGTCACGCCCAGCACCGCGCTCGCCACGAACGCCGGCGGCAGCAGCCACCCGGGCGGCGGGCGCTCCATCAGGAGCATGCCCAGCAGGAACAGGCCGGGAACGAGGATGATCCCGCCGCCCTGGTACACCGCCCACGCGGTGAGGGCGACGCCCAGCACCGCCACCGCGGGCCGGGGGAGGAACGAGGCGGGCAGCAGGACCAACGCCCCGAAGATCGCGTAAGGCAGGAGCACCTCGCCCGAGTTGAAGAGCTGGTGGACCGCGCCGAGGGCGGCGAGCACCGCCAGCCTGCGCAGCAGCACGGCCCAGGGGTGTTCGGTCCGGTCGGCCGCCGACCTCAGGAAGAGGACGAAGCTCAGCCCGAACAGGAACGAGAAGATCGGGTAGAACCTGCTCTGCAGCAGGTTGTCGAGCGCCCAGTCGACCGCGTTGCGATCGGACTCGCCCAGGTGGTCACGCGTGTGCTGCCAGGTGTTGACCACCATGATCCCGCACACCGCGAAGCCGCGGAGCGCGTCGAGCGCGTGGAGCCGGGCCGGCCCTGCCGGCCCTGCCGGTCCCGCCGGTTCGATCGGTCGGGCCGGTCCGCTCGGGTCGGCCGGGTCGGGCGGTCCACTCGGGTCGGCCGGGTCGGGCGGGCCGGTCGGTTGGGTCGGTCGGGTCACAGGAAATAGACGTACCACCCCATAATCCATCACGCATAGACGACCCCGGCTATTGACCGGCGCCCGGACGGCCGGAGTGGCGGGCAGCGGCATCCGGCGGACCGGCGGCGTCGCTCCCGGCCGGGTCAGCCGCCGGCCAGCGCTTTTCTCAGCTTGGGGGCGAGGCCGGCCGTGAACGTCCCCGCGTCCTCGCAGCCCTTGCGCCCGAGCGACCAGCAGCCGAGCAGCTCGTGGACCTCCGTGCGGAAGACCCGGCTGAACTGGCTGTAGTACGGGGAGGGCGGGCGGGCCCTGGCCTGTGTCAGCGCGCGCAGCAGCGTGTCGGGCCGCACGCTCTCGGACTCGGGCTCGGCGGCGGGGGAGGGGGTGGGGCCGGGCGGGGTCGCCGCGGGCGACGGGCCGCCGCAGCCGCTCTCCGGCTGTGCGTAGAGCGCGGAGACCCTGGCCGGGGCGAACCCGCCGCAGTGGTAGAGCAGCCTGGCCGCCTCCCCGCCGGTCAGCGCCGCCACCAGTTGCTGCGCGGCGTCGCGCCGGACGGTGTGCCGGGAGACGGCGAGGTACTGGCCGCCGAGGACTCCCTGCCAGGGCAGCGGTGCCGCGCGGAAGGCGACCCCTCCCGACTTCGACTCCCCGGAGAGCACCTCGTGGGCGGAGGGCCAGTGCCGCAGGAACAGCGCGTGCCTCTTGCGGAAGGCGGTCAGTGACTCCGTCTCCGTGCTGCCGAGGGTCTCCCCGGAGATCACGCCGGCCCGCACCGTCTCGATGAGCCGTCCGACGGCCTCCACGCCCTCCTTCTGGGTGATCACCACGCGGCCGTTCGCGTCGACCACGTCCCCGCCGTTGGCCCAGATCGCCTCCAGGGCGTTGACCGTGAGCCCCTCGTAGGAGGCGAACTGTCCGGTGAGTCCGAGGACGGTGGAGCCGGGGCCGGCGCGGCGCGCCTTCGCGAGGCCGGTCATGTCCCGCCAGTCCTTCGGCTCCCGCAGGTCGTCGAGGTGGTAGAGGAGTCCCACGTCGGTGTTGAACGGCACCGCGTACTGGACGCCGTCCCAGGCGCCCGCGGACCAGATCTGGGAGAGGAAGTCGTTGGTCCCGCCGTGCTCGGAGGTGTCGATCGGGCGCAGGTAGCCCCCCTCGGCGAACTCGGGGATCCACTGGATGTCGAGGTTGTACACGTCGTAGTGCCCGGCCTTCGACTGGGCGGCCGAGATCATCGCGCTGCGCTGCTCGTCCGCGACCGAGGAGATCGCCACGAAGCACGCCCGGGGCCTGCCGCCGACGCCGTTCCAGACGGCCTGGAGCGCCCGCTCACGGGCCCCTCCCGAGACGTCGGCGCCGCTGGCGATGCGCAGGACGCAGTCGTCCCTGGGCGGGCCGGGGGGCGGGGTGGGCGCGGCGCTCGCCCCCAGGGAGGGCAGAAGGACGAGCAGCAGGAGGAGAAGGATCACCCCGTGGCCGACCGGCTCCGCCCCGGAGGGCGTGCCCCGCCCGCCCGTCCCACCCGAGGCGGACGTGGTGGACGGCGAGGGGCGGCTCATCGGATACCTCCAGTGTGGAGACCTCGGGCCTCGGCCCCGGGGAGGACGTCAATCGGTGACCGTCCGGAGTTCGGTGAACGCGTCGTCCAGCTTCTGGTCGGGGTCGGTGCTCGCGTCGTAGCAGGACATCAGGCCCTCGTCCCTGAGCTTCGGCAGCGGGGACGTGGCGCAGCCGTGCAGGTCGAAGGAGAGCATCAGCAGGCGGACACCGTCGTGTTCCCTGATGTCCCGGCCGGTCAGCCCGTGAGGGCTCCCCCCGTCGGTGAGTACGAGCACGGCCTTCCGCTCCCCGGGGTCACCGATCCTCGCCATCTGGCCGAGCGCGTCCCTGATGATGGGGCGCATCGGGGGATCGCGGTGCGAGCTGTCCCGGTAGGCCTTCTGGACGGCGGTGAGCCTGTCGGCGAGAGCCCTTCCCTCGTCGGCGACGGGCGCGAGGGGGACACCGCGGCCGTCGTCGTCGTCAGGGAAGAACGTCATGATCCCCGTGGTCAGCTCACCGCGCCTGGACGTGACGGCGAGCTGGGCCACCTGGATCGCCGCCTCCAGGCGTGACCTGCCGTCGTTCACCCTGTTGCCCGCCATCGATCCGGAGACGTCGACCACGACGAGCACGTGGTCGGCGAGCGGGGTCGCCAGCTTGTACAGCAGTTTGGAGATGTCCGGCTTCCAGTTCGCCGCCACCGGCGCGCCCGGCCTCAGCCAGGGTGCCTTCGCCGGCAGCCTCCCGACGTTCAGGCGGCCCTCGGCGTCACGGAATCCGTAGCGGGGGAGGGCCTCCCGCAGGAAGTCGCAGAACTCCTCGACCGTCCGCTCGACGGCGGGGGGCCGCCTCAGGTCCGGCCACCGCTTGGAGACGCAGGCGTACCGCATGGCGTGGCCGCCCCTCGGGTAGACGGCGGTCAGCCGCGGCGGCCTCTCCCCGGCGCTCCCCGGCGCGGCGGCGGCACCCGGCGAGCCCGCGCCGGGGACGGCGCAGCCGCCCGACGCGGGGAGCGCGGGGTCGGCGCCCGACAGGGAGACGTTGAGCTCGTGGAACTGCTGCTCGGTCAGGACCATCGCGGACGTGTCGAGGGAGCCCGCGTACCGGCACATCACGTCGCGGACGTCGTCGCCCGGCCGTACCTTCGTGGACAGCCCCTCCGCGCGGCCGGGGGCGGCGGCCGTGGCCATCAGGCCGACGTTGGAGGCCAGCGGGTGGGTGCGCACGACCTGCCGGGCGCCCGGCCTGCCTCGCAGCAGGTCGGCCCAGTCGCGGTCTCCCGGTTTCCTGTTGGCCTCGGTGAGCTCCTCGGCGAGCTCCTCCGGCGCGGCGATGACCAGGGGCGAGGTCGCGACGACCGTCCGCGCGCCGAACGCCGACATGCCGTCCGCGCCCCTGTCCAGGTAGTCGATCTCCTGCGGGGAGTCGGCGATCCACCCGTCGGGCCGGGCGCCCGGGGGTCGCGGGGCCGTCCGCCCGGTCGCCGGCTGGACGGGGAACGTCCAGTCGCCCAGCCGGTCCCGCACCTCGTCGGCGCGCAGCCCGCTGACGTTGATGTTCATCTGACGGCAGCCCCACCAGTCGGTCTTCCCCGCCATGAACTCCCCGGCCGCCCGCTGGATGGCCGGGGAGGTCTCGGCGGACGCCAGGAGCGTGACCTCGTCGGGGATCCGGCAGGTGACCCACGGCTCGTCCTTGGGAACGACGGCCAGGGTGACGACGACGGTGACCAGGACACCGGCGGAGAGCAGCCACCAGGCGTCTTGGCGCACCCACTGGGAGAACGTCCCGAGAAGGCCGTACAGCCGTTCCGGAATCGCGCGGCGCAGCCAGGCGGTGCTCTTCAGCAGGTGGCCGGGGAAGATGGTCAGCGCCGTCAGCGCGAGAATCCCGCAGACCAGGAGCACCTTCGAGACCGTGGAAATGGAGAGGGCGAGAAGCACCAGCAGTGTCTGGACGAGGGCGTTGGAGAAACCGGTCACCATCTGCCACGCGCGTTCCGTCGAGCCGGTGGTGTCCGTCGAAGGCGAGGTCTCCGCGGTCTTCTCGCTGTTCACCATCTGTCAGTCGTCTCCGCCGGTGGTTTCCCGAGACTTCGCGTTCACCCTACGTCGGACCATCACCACCGAGAGAGGGTTTCGGTGATCCACGGAACGGGGGTTCGCCGAACACATGCCGTCCCGGCATCTCCCCGGTGGCGCGGCGGCGCGAGCGGTGATCGGACGGCTTGCCACCGGGAGCCGCCGGCTGGGGCGGGACTACGCTGGAGCGCGTGAGCGATCCTCTGGTGGCGCGGATGCGCGAGTTCGGCACGACCATCTTCGCCGAGATGTCGGCGCTGGCTCTACGGACCGGTTCGATCAACCTCGGGCAGGGCTTCCCCGACACCGACGGGCCCGCCGCGATGCTGGAGCGCGCGGTGTCGGCGATCCGCGAGGGCGCCAACCAGTACCCGCCGGGGCCGGGGGTGCCCGAGCTGCGCCGGGCCGTCTCCGAGCACCGCAAGGACCACTACGGGCTCGACTACGACCCCGACGGCGAGATCCTCGTCACCGTCGGCGCGACCGAGGCCGTCGCCGCGACGATCCTCGCGCTGTGCGAGCCCGGCGACGAGGTGATCGTCTTCGAGCCGTACTACGACTCCTACGCCGCCGCCGTCGCCCTCGCCGGGGCCGTGCTCCGCCCGGTCACCCTGCGCCCGGTCGAGGGCCGCTTCACCTTCGACCCCGCCGAGTTGCGCGCCGCCGCCGGACCGCGCACCCGGGCCGTCCTGGTCAACTCCCCGCACAATCCCACCGGTACGGTCTTCACCCGCGCCGAGCTGGACGAGATCGCCCGCCTGTGCCTGGAGCGCGACCTGGTGGCCGTCACCGACGAGGTCTACGAACACCTCACCTTCGGCGGTGTCGAGCACGTGCCGGTGGCCACCCTGCCGGACATGCGCGAACGCACCGTGATGATCTCCTCCGCGGGCAAGACCTTCTCGGTCACCGGCTGGAAGACGGGCTGGATCTGCGCGCCGCCCGAGCTCGTCAGGGCCGTGCAGACCGTCAAGCAGTTCCTCACCTTCACCGCCGCCGCGCCCTGGCAGCTCGCCGTCGCCCACGGCCTGCGCCACGAGCTCGACTGGGTCTCCTCCCTGCGGGCGGCCCTGGAGGCCAAGCGCGACCGCCTGACGGCGGGGTTGTCCGCGGCGGGCTTCGAGGTCTACCGCCCCGCGGGCACCTACTTCGTGCAGACCGACATCCGGCCCCTGGGCTTCACCGACGGTCTCGCCCTGACCCGCGAGCTGCCGTCCCTGGCGGGCGTGGTCGCCATCCCGACCCAGGTCTTCTACGCCCGCCCCGAACGCGGCAGGCACTTCGTCCGCTTCGCCTTCTGCAAGCGGGACGAGGTCATCGACGAGGCCGTGAGCCGCCTGGCCGGTCTCGGCGCGGCGGCGGGGGCGGTTCGACCCGGCGGGGGGTGATCGGGCATCCTGGGGATGACGCGACTGGCGGCTAGGGGATGGCATCAACCATCGGGGAGCTCGTCGTGGGAGTCGACCGCCTGGGCGCCCACGCCGAGAGGACACGCATGTCCCAGTTCGCAGCGAACGGCCCGGAGTCCGAGAGCGCGCCGTCCGCCCGGCTTCTCCCGGGCGGCCCGGTGGCCGAGAGGATCCTCGCCGACGTGGCCTCGCGGGTGGCCGCCCTGACCCGCGAGGGCGTCACCCCGAGCCTGGCGACGGTCCTGGTCGGTGACGACGACGCCAGCGCCGGATACATCCGCATCAAGCAGCGGCAGGCCGCCGAGCTCGGCTTCGCCTCGCCGCACGAGCACCTGCCCGCGAGTGCCACCCAGGCCGACCTGCACGCGGTCATCACCGCCTTCAACGACGACCCGGCGGTGCACGGGCTGCTCGTGCAGCACCCCGTCCCCAAGCACCTCGACTACGACCGGGCCCTGCAGGTCATGGATCCGGACAAGGACGTCGACGGCATGCACCCGCTCAACATCGGGCGGCTGGCGCTGGAGCTCCCCGGCCCGCTGCCGTGCACGCCCGCCGGGATCGAGGCGCTGCTCGCGTACTACGACATCCCGGTGGCGGGCCGGGAGGTGGTCGTCCTCGGCCGCGGGGCCACCCTCGGCCGCCCCCTGTCGATCCTCCTCGCGCAGAAGCGCCCGACGGCGAACGCCGCGGTCACCGTCGTCCACACCGGGGTGGGCGACTGGCCCCGCTACACGCGGCGCGCCGACGTCCTGGTCGCCGCCGCGGGGGTGCCGGGGATCGTCCAGCCCGAGCACGTCAAGCCCGGCGCCGTCGTCATCGGGGGCGGGGTGCGCTACGAGGGCAGGCGCCTGCTGCCCGACGTCGACGAGTCCTGCGCCCGGGTGGCCGGGGCCATCACCCCCAGGGTCGGCGGGGTCGGGCCCACCACGGTCGCGATGCTGTTCCGCAACGCGATCACGGCGGCCGAGCGCGCCACGGGATCCCCCGCGGGGGAGGGGCCCAGGTAGCCCGCCCGGAGGACGCCCGCGCCCCGCGAAACGCCGGTCGCCGTGTCGCCGACCCGGAATCGATCTCTCTGCGTGTACCTTCTGCTGCGGAGAGTGATGGCCGGGCGTGCTCGCGGGAGCGGTACGCGCGGTGCGGGGTGGATCGGGCTGGGCGGTTTCCTCCCGGTGGCGTGCGCCGCTCTCCACACTGCCGTGATTCGCAGGAAGGAGAGCATCGACGATGCGACGGAGATTCAGGGTGCTGGCGTCGGCGGCGGCGGTCGCGCTCGGTTGCGCGGGGTTCGTCCCCGGCGCGGCGACCGCCTCGGGTTCGGAGTCCGCGGCCTGGGGTCCCATTCGCAGCCACCAGAACTGGCGCTGTCTGGACGCCGACCTCGGCACCATCGGCCCGAACGGGACGAAGGTGCAACTGTGGGGCTGCAACGGCTGGGACAACCAGTCGTGGAGCTACGACGTGTCCAGTCACACGATCCACAGCAAGGAGAACGGCCGCTGTCTGGACGCCGACCTCGGCACCATCAACGCGAACGGGACCAAGGTGCAGCTCTGGGACTGCAACGGCTGGGCCAACCAGAAATGGATCTACGACGCGACGAGTCGCACGATCTACAGCATGTACAACGGGCGCTGCCTGGACGCGGACCTGGGGACCATCAACGCGAACGGGACCAAAGTACAGCTGTGGAACTGCAACGGCTGGGCCAACCAGAAGTGGACGCTCTGACGGCCGCCGCCCGCGGGTGGCGGTACGGGCCGTATCCGCCGTCTTCCCGCGCCGGGGCCTGACCCCCGGACGGGGAAGGGGGGCGATCCTCGCGGCGCCGCCGGGAGGATCGCCCCCGTCCAGGGGCGGGCGGTTCGGGTGAGGCGGGCGTGAGAGGGCCCGGGGCCGGCCGGAGAGCGGGCCGGCCCCGAGCGGCGCGGGGGTGTCACCGCCTTCCCGCGACGGTCGGCGGGGAGGCCGGATCGGTCGTGGCGACCGGCGGGGAGGCCGGGCCGGCGGTGGCCGCCGGGGTGGCGGTCCGCGCCGAGCGCAGGGGGATCTCCTTGAGCATCAGGGCGGCAACCGAGGCCAGGACGGCGATCGGGACGCCGACCACGAAGACCGCGCTCATCGCCCGGGTGAAGGCCTCCAGGATGACCTCCAGGACCGGCGCGGGAAGATTGTGGATGGCCTCGGGGGAGCCGAGGCCGGGGACCGCGCCGCCGCTCAGTGGCAGGTGTGCCGCCTTCGCCAGGGAGATCAGTTCCGCGGTGAGCCGGTTGGACAGGATCGCGCCGAAGGCCGCGACGCCCACCGCGCCGCCGAGGGAGCGGAAGAACGACACCCCGGAGGTCGCCGAGGCGAGGTTCGCGCGGGTCACCGCGTTCTGGGCGGCCAGGATCAGGATCTGCATGGAGGCGCCGAGCCCGATGCCGAGCACCGCGTTGTCGAGGCCGACGATCACCAGCGAGCTGTCGACGTGCAGACGGGAGAGCAGGAACAGGCCGACCGCGACCAGCAGCATGCCCACGACGGGGAAGATCTTCCATCGGCCCGTCCGGCTGACGAACCGGCCGGTCAGGATCGAGGAGGTGAGCAGGCCGAGTACCAGGGGCAGGGTCATCAGGCCCGAACCGGTGGGACTCATGCCCTTGACGATCTGCAGATACTGCGGCAGGAACATCAGCGCGCCGAACATCGCCGCGCCGACCAGCAGGGAGGCGACGGACGTGAGCACGAAGGTGTGGTTGCGGAACAGGTGCGGGGGCAGGATCGGGTCGGCGGCACCGCGCTCGGCGACGACGGCGAGGCCGAACATCACCAGGCTGAGTGCGCCCAGGCCGTAGGTCCACGCGGAGTTCCAGCCGAACTCCTTGCCCCCGAGGGAGAGCAGCAGCATCAGCGCGGTGGTGCCGCCGGTGATGAAGGTCGCGCCCCACCAGTCGATCTTCGTGTCGCGGCGGACGAGCGGCAGCTTCAGCACCTTCTGGATGACGACGAACGCGACCACGGCCAGCGGCACGCAGATCCAGAAGGTCCATCGCCAGGACATGTTGTCCACGATGAACCCGCCGAGCAGCGGGCCGGTCACCGTCGAGACGCCGAAGACCGCGCCGATGTAGCCGGAGTAACGCCCGCGCTCGCGGGGCTCGACCACGTCGCCGAGGATGATCTGCGGCAGCGCGGCGAGGCCGCCGGCGCCGATGCCCTGCGCCGCCCTGGCCGCGATGAGCTGGCCCATGTCCTGGGAGAAGCCGGCGGCGACGGAGGACAGCAGGAAGACGACCAGCGCGACCTGGAACATGAGCTTGCGGCCGTAGAGGTCGGAGAGCTTGCCCCAGATCGGGGTGGAGGCGGTCATGGTCAGCAGGGTCGCGCTGGCCACCCAGGCGAGCTGGTCCTGACCGCCGAGCGTGCCGACGATGGTCGGCAGCGCGGTTCCCACCACGGAGGTCGAGATCATCGACGTCAGCATGGCGAGCATCAGTCCGGCCAGGATCTCCAGCACCTGTCTGTGGGTGAAACCCGGTGCGGCCTCGGCCTGGATCTGTTGTTCGGTCGGCATGAACCTTCCCCCAATACATGTACGGTACATATGAAGTTAGTAGACGCTTGTTTACTCGTCAAATCTGGAAGGATCCCGTAGGTGGACGAGACACGGCAGCGCGACAGGGAGGGCACCAGGCGGCGCATCCTCGACGCCGCCCGCCGGCTGTTCGCCGACCTCGGGTACGACCAGGTGACGATGCGGGCGATCGCCGCGGAGGCGGATGCCAACATCGCGCTGATCAACCGCTACTTCGGCAGCAAGCGGGAGCTGTTCGCCGAGGTGCTCGCGATGCAGGGGCGCTTCCCCGGCGTCCTGGAGGGGCCCGAGGAGGAGTTGCCCCGCCGCCTGGCCGAGTACGTCGCCGACCGGCTCCGCTCCGACCAGGGGAGCGTGGTGCTCGCCGCGCTCATCCGGTCGTCCAGCTCCCCGGAGATCCACGAGATCATCCGCGACCGGGTCAGCTCGGCGATCCTGGAACCCCTGTCGGCGCGGCTCTCCGGTCCCGACGCGGCCTTCCGGGCGACGGTCGCCACCGCGCTCGTCACCGGCACCGGCACGATGCGCCAGCTCTACGGTCCCGACGCCGCCGCGGTCCCCGACCACGAGGCCGTGGTCGCCCGCCTCACCGCCGTCTTCGAGGCCTGCCTCGGGATATGAGGCGCGGGGCCCGTCCCGGCGCCATCCGCGATCATCCGGTCTCCCGCGGCATGCGAACATGGTGGACCCCGGGCCCGTCGCGGAGATCGCGGCGCTTTCAGAGAGGACACGCGGTGAGCGGGAACGTCGAATGAGCTGGTTGCGCTGCGCCTTCCCCCGTCCGGGGGCGACCACGAGGCTGTTCTGCTTCACGCACGCGGGAGGGTCGGCCACCGCCTACCGCGCGTGGTCCGAGCTGCTGCCCGCGTCCGTCGAGCTGCACGCGACGCAGCTGCCCGGCAGGGCCGACCGGTTCGACGAGCCGCCGCCGGACGACATGGACACGCTGGCCGACGAGGTGACCGGGTCGATGCTGCCGCTGCTGGACAGGCGTTTCGCGCTGTTCGGGCACAGCATGGGGGCGACGCTCGCCTACGAGGTCACGCGTCGCCTCGAAACCAGGGGAATCGCCCCGGCACGGCTGTTCGTGTCCGGCGCGAGAGCGCCGCACGATCCCCGCGACAGGCCTCCGGTCTCGGAGTACGACGACGACCGCTTCGTGGCCGAGCTGACGAAGCTCGGCGGCACCGAGGTGGAGATCCTGTCCCACCGGGCGATGCGCGAGATCGTCCTGCCCTACGTCCGCGCGGACTTCCGCCTGGTCGAGGCCTACCGCCACCGTCCCGGACCTCCGCTGCTCACCCCGATCTCCGCCTTCGTCAGCGACGCCGACCCGGTGGTCACCCCGGTCCAGGCCAAGTCGTGGGAGGCACGTACGAGCTCCGACTTCTCCCTGACGGTCTTCCCCGGCGACCACTTCTACCTGCAGCCGCAGCGTGCGCCGGTGGTCGAGACGATGGTCCGGACGCTCCTGGGGTGAGCGGCCGTCCCGCACGGGGGCAGGGGAACGTCCCGGTACGGGCTCCGGATGGTGGGAGCCGTACCGGCTCCGGGTCATGCCCGCCGCCGCGAGGCCGGCGGAAACCAGCCGGTTGGCTGGTTGTGCCGAAGGAAGGGTGCCCCTTGGGCAATGAGTGCCCATGAGGTGGGGCGAGGAGGCCGTTAGCGTCGGCCAGGTGGGTGAACGAGTACTGATCGCGCTCGGCGGCAACGCGATGACCGGGCCCGACGGCGGCGCCTCGCCGGGCGACCAGCACCGCGCGGTCGAGCAGGCCGTGCGCCACGTCGTCGCGCTCATCGAGGACGGCCACCAGGTGACCCTCACCCACGGCAACGGCCCCCAGGTCGGCAACCTGATCCTGAAGAACCAGCTCGCCGCCCACGTCGTGCCCCCGGTGCCGCTCGACTGGTGCGGGGCGCAGACGCAGGCCACCATCGGCACCCTCATCCTCAACGCGCTCGACGGCCGCGCCGCGGTCGTGGTCACCCGTACGCTCGTCGACCCCGCCGATCCGGCCTTCCAGGACCCCGTGAAGCCGATCGGCCGCTACTTCAGCGAGGCGGAGGCGCGCCGCTTCGAGGGCCTCGGCCAGACCTGGCGCCGGTTCGAGCGCGGCTGGCGCCGCGTGGTGGCCTCCCCCGAACCGCTGGAGATCCTCGACGCGCCCGCGGTGGCCGCGCTGGTGGCCGCGGGGTTCACCGTCGTGGCCGCGGGCGGCGGCGGCGTGCCCGTGACCCGAGACGACGAGGGGCGGCTGGCCGGGGTCGAGGCCGTGATCGACAAGGACCTGGCCGCCGCCGTGCTCGCCCGGGCCGTGCGGGCCACGGTCCTGGTCATCGCGACCGACGTCCCCCAGGCCGTCGTCGGGTTCGGTACGCCCCGGGCCCGGCCCCTGGGCCACGTCACCGCGGCCGAGCTGCGCGTGCTGCACGCCGCAGGGCACTTCGCCGGGGGCAGCATGGGCCCGAAGGTCGAGGCCGCGCTGCGCTTCGTCGAGCAGGGCGGCGACCGGTCGGTGATCACCTCCCTCGAGGACATGGGAGCGGCGTTCACCGGGGAGACCGGCACCGTGGTGCGAAAGTGAACATGACGCGATCGAAAGGCGGCAGGGATGCCCGAACCCATTGAAGTGCGCAAGGTCCCCATCGAGAGCGTGACCGACGCCTCCGGGCTCGCCCGGCTCATCGACGACGGGGTGATCGAGGCGCACCGGGTGCTCGCGGTGATCGGCAAGACCGAGGGCAACGGCGGGGTGAACGACTACACCCGCATCCTGGCCGACACGGCCTTCCGCGGGGTGCTCGCGGCCAAGGGGCACCCGTCCCCCGAGAGCGTGCCGCTGGTGTGGTCGGGCGGGACCGACGGCGTGCTCAGCCCGCACGCCACGATCTTCGCCACCACCGCGAACGCCGAGCCGGGCGACGAGCCGAGGGTGAGCGTCGGCATCGCGATGAGCGACGTGATCCTGCCCGAGGACATCGGCCGCCCCGCGATGGTGGAGAAGGTCGCCGCCGGAGTCCGCGAGGCCATGAAGCTCGCCGGGATCGACGACCCCGCCGACGTCCACTACGTCCAGACCAAGACCCCGCTGCTCACGCTGTCCACGATCAACGACGCCAAGTCGCGCGGCAAGGACGTGGTGATCGAGGACACCGGCCCGTCGATGGACATCTCCAACTCCACCACCGCGCTCGGCGTCGCCGTCGCCCTCGGCGAGATCGAGATGCCCGCCGCCGACCAGATCCACCGCGACCTGTCGCTGTACTCCTCCGTCGCGTCGTGCTCCTCGGGCGTCGAGCTGGACCGGGCCCAGATCGTGGTCGTCGGCAACGTACGGGGGATCGGCGGCCGGTACCGGATCGGCCACTCGGTGATGAAGGACGCGCTGGACGCCGACGGCATCTGGGAGGCCATCCGCTCGAGTGGCATCGAGCTGCCCGAGCGCCCCCACCCGTCCGACCTGGGCGACCGGCTCGTCAACGTCTTCATGAAGTGCGAGGCCGACCCGTCGGGCAGCGTGCGGGGCCGCCGCAACATCATGCTCGACGACTCCGACGTGCACTGGCACCGCCAGATCAAGGCCACCGTGGGCGGCGTCGCGGCCAGCGTCACCGGAGACCCGGCCGTGTTCGTCTCGGTCGCGGCGGTCCACCAGGGACCGAGCGGCGGGGGGCCGGTGGCCGCCATCGCCGACCTCGGCTGACGGACCGGCACGCTCTTCGGCCCGTGCCCACCCCGGCACGCGTTCCCGACGGACCGGGCACGGGCCGGGGCGCGTGCCGGGCGGGGCGTTCGTCCTCCCGTCCCGGCCGCGGGTAGGCTCCCGGTTCGTGCCGAGCATTCCGCAGCCCCTGGTCCCCGGCGACGACGGTGCCGCCGACGCCGCCGTGACATCCGCGCTCGCGGCCTTCGCCGCGGGAAAGGCGCAGGCCGGCGAGGTCGTCGCCGCGCTGAGCGGGGCCCGGCTGCTCGTGCCGGTGGTCGCCCTGCTGAAGGAGTCGGAGATCGGCGAGCACGGGCTGCGGCAGGAGAAGGAGAGCGAGATGGCTCTCCCCAAGCTCGTCGGCGCGGACGGCCGCGAGGCGGTGCTCGCCTTCACCGGGATGGAGCCGCTGCGGCGCTGGCGCCCCGACGCCAGGCCCATCCAGGCCACGATCCTCCAGGTCTGCCAGGCGGCGGTGCACGAGGGCACCGCGGCCGTGGTGATGGACGTCGCGGGCCCGGTGCCCTTCGTGATCGAGGGCGGTCTCCTGCGGGCGCTCGCCGCGGTCGAGTCGGGCACCCTCGACCGGCTGGGGACCGAGGCCCCCGACGTCACCGTGGCGCGGATCGAAGAGATCGACGAGCCTCCCAGGCGTCGGCGGTTCGGTTGGCCGCCGCGTGGACGAGGTTGACCGTCAGGATCGCCGGGGCGATCACGGCGACGAACCCGCCGAAGTCGCGCTCGAAGACCAGGGCGAGGATCACCGCCGTCACCCCGTTCTGCTGGGCCAGCCCCAGGTGCACCCGGTCGACCATCGGCAGGCCGTGGGTGAGCACCAGCGCGGCGACCATCTGCGCGGCGTACGCGGCCAGCCCGAGCAGCACGCCCATGCCCATGTTCGTCCCGCCGACGAGCAGCAGGCCCATCAGGAACGCCGACAGCGCGAACGCCACGCTCACCGCCCGTCCCAGCCAGCGCGCGTCGGGCAGGCGCAGGTAGAGCCCGGCGGTCGCTATGCCGAGCATGAGGGAGGTCCACGCGGCCGACACGACCGCCCCGGCCGCCGTCACGTACGTCAGCACCGGCGGGGCGTTCCTGATCAGTCGCCACAGCAGGTAGACCGCGCCGGCGAACAGCACGTTCAGCCCCAGGTCGGCGAAGTACGAGGCCGACAGCCCGCCGCCCCCCGAGCCGCTCACCAGCGCCGCCGCGTAGACGGCCAGGATGATCGTCACCGGGTCGTCGAAGGAGGACCACGCGCCGAGGATCGTCTTCGCCTGGTTCGACAGCCGGTCGTCCCGCATCACCCCGGCGACCGACAGCGGGTCGATCTGGGCGACCACCACCGCCATGATCAACGCCCGGGGGTCGCCGGAGACGAGGTAGACGACCCCGGCGATGAACGCCGCCTTCAGCAGCACCCCGACGGTGACCGCGAGCACGATCAGCCGGGAGTGCTCCCTGGCCTCGGCGCGGTCGATCCCGTGCGTGCTGCCGTACAGGCCGATCGCGAGCAGCAGGCTGCTGAGCAGCACGTACGCGCCCGAGTGTTCCAGATTGCGCAGGCCGCCCAGGTCGGCGGCGAGCCAGCCGAGGCCGACGACGACGATCAAGAGCCCGATTCGGGCCACCGCTCACTCCTCGGGATGGATCGCAGGTGCCCCTGGGGCTTCGGGACGCGTTCTCGCTGGTTGATCGGGGGCAGGGTGAGGTGCCCGCGGATGGTGTCCACGAGCCTGGCCATCTTGTCGTCGGAGGCCTCGACCTTGCGCTGGTCCAGGGTCACCCCGATCAGGTAGCGGTTCTCGTCGATCCAGTAGAAGAACATGGCCCCGCGCTCCACGTCGAGGACAGTGCGGATGAGGACGCCCCCCTCCAGCCTGCGCAGCTGCCGGTTGAGCCGCTGGGTGAGCCAGTTGAGCTGGTTGCCCGCCCTGAGATAGATCTTCCTGCGTTCCTCCTGGTCGGTCTCGTGGAAGAAGTGGGCCAGGTCGCCGTCCTCCAGCACGTCGGTGTAGAAGCAGCACCTCTGGTCGGCGAAGTAGGCCACGAAGTGCAGGTCGTCCTGGTCGACCATGGCCACGCAGCTGGTCAGCGCCTTCTCCACCGAGGGGCCGATGCCCGGCATGGTGCGGATCAGGATCTCCGACTCGCCGATCACCCTGCGCTTGGTGGCGGTGGGCAGCGGGCCCATCCCGGCCTCCAGATAGGGCAGGTAGAGGCCCCGGCGGTACTGGACGAGCAGGTAGACGCCGGTGGCGACGGCGAACGCGCTCACCCCCGCGGTGACCAGCCCGTGCAGCTCGCCGGGCACCCCGCCCCGCCAGAGCACCGGGCCGAACGCCGCCACGAACCCCAGCACCGCCTCGCCCGCCGCGGTGACCGTCAGCGCGACCACCAGCAGCACCGGCAGCCGCGCCCTGATCCGGCCGAGCACGGTGGCGATGAGGGCGAGCGTCACGATCACCGCGATCACGGTGACCGCGCGGGCCACGTCGTACTCCTCGCCCTCGATGTACCACGCGAGGAGTTCGAGCAGCACCGGCAGGAGGACGAGTGACGCGATGATCGCGGGAATCTTGCTGAAGCGATCCGTGTCCACGCGGTCCGGCCCTCCGGGGGTAGGGAGGCCTCCAGCCTCCGTGATCATCGCGGTGCCCGTCAATGACCTCCGAGGTCACTTCGACGCCCGGGCCCAAGTGGCCGGATCCCCGGCGCGGGAGGGGTTCGCGGATTATGGTCGGCTCTATGAGCCCCCCGGTGCCCCTTCTGGTCCTCCCCCCGCTGGCGGCCCTGGCGGGGCTGGCGATCGGGTTCGGGACGCGGCGCGTGGTGGCCCGCCACTCGGCGACCGAGAGAGCCGAGGGGACTGAGAGGTCCGAGGGGGGACGGTACGGCCCCTGGCCCGCGGCCGGGGCGGTGGAGGGGGTGACCGCGGCGGTGCTGGCCGCCCTCGCGCTGCGGGCGCTGTGGCCGGACGCGGCGGGAACGGCCACGTGGCCGGGAGCATCGCCGGGGGTGGAGACCACGCCGACCGGCAGGGCGGGGGAGCTGCTCGCCTTCGGCTGGCTGGCGGTGGTCGCCGTCGCCCTCTCCTTCGTCGACGCCGCCGTCCACCGGCTGCCCGACCGGCTCACCCTCGCCGCCTACCTGGGGACCGCCGCCCCGCTGGCCGTACCGGCCCTCGCCGACGGCCGCCTCGGGGACCTGCTCGGCGCCGGGCTGGGCGGTCTCGCCCTGGCGGGCTTCTACCTGGTGCTGTTCCTGGTCAACCCGGCGGGGATGGGGCTGGGCGACGTCAAGTTCGCGGCGAGCCTGGGCACCGCCCTCGGCTGGCTGGGCTGGGACACCCTGGTCGCCGGGGCCTTCCTCGGCCTCCTGGCCGGCGGGCTCTACGGGGCCGCGCTGATGGTCGCGCGCCGCGCGGGCCGCAAGAGCGAGATCCCCTTCGGCCCCTTCATGGCCGTCGGCGCCCTCGCCGCCGTCCTCACCGCCCTCTGACCGGACCGCCCTCGTGACCGTCCGCCCCCCGGACCGCCCGCCCCGGTTCCGCCCTCCGGCGTGACGATCACCGGCGGATGTCTCAACCGGTGAACGGAGGCCATTCCAGTGGGCGACACGTGGAAGACTTGTCACCATGTTGCGCTGGTTGACCGCCGGAGAGTCCCACGGCCCCGAGCTCGTCGCGATCCTGGAAGGCCTGCCCGCCGGGGTGGAGGTGACCACGGCACAGCTGGACGAGGCGCTGCGCCGTCGCCGCCTCGGCTACGGCCGCGGCGCGCGGATGAAGTTCGAGCAGGACGTCGTGACCATCGCGGGCGGGGTCCGCCACGGCCGGACGCTCGGCAGCCCCGTGGCCATCCGGGTGGGCAACACCGAGTGGCCCAAGTGGGAGACGGTCATGGCCGCCGACCCCGTCGACCCGGCCTTGCTGGAGGGCCAGGCGCGCAACGCGCCGCGCTCCCGCCCCCGTCCCGGCCACGCCGACCTCGCCGGGATGCAGAAGTACGGCTTCGACGACGCCCGCCCGGTGCTCGACCGGGCCAGCGCCCGCGAGACCGCCGCCCGCGTCGCGCTCGGCCAGGTGGCGCGGAGCTTCCTCAAGCAGGCCCTCGGCGTCGACATCGTCAGCCACGTCGTCTCGATCGGCGCGGCCGTCAGCACCCGGGGCGTCGTCCCCGGCCCCGGCGACCTGGAGGCGGTCGACGCCGACCCGGTGCGCTGCGCCGACCCCGCCGGCAGCGCGGCCATGGTCGCCGAGATCGACAAGGCGCACAAGGACGGCGACACCCTGGGCGGCGTCGTCGAGGTGATCGCCTACGGCCTGCCGCCGGGCCTGGGCAGCTACACCCACTGGGACCGCCGCCTCGACGCCCGCCTCGCGGCCGGCCTGATGGGCATCCAGGCGATCAAGGGCGTCGGC
This sequence comes from Streptosporangium sp. LJ11, assembly GCF_051918945.1. Classification (NCBI taxonomy): domain Bacteria; kingdom Bacillati; phylum Actinomycetota; class Actinomycetes; order Streptosporangiales; family Streptosporangiaceae; genus Streptosporangium; species Streptosporangium sp. LJ11. Next base: position 38,979 of record NZ_JBPXMB010000012.1, on the reverse strand, counting down.
GTCGGTGACGGGTTCGAGACGGCCCGCCGCCCCGGTTCCCTCGCCCACGACGAGATCGAGAACACCGCCGACGGCGTACGCCGGATGACCAACCGGGCCGGCGGCGTTGAGGGCGGCATGACCAACGGCGAGCCGCTGCGCGTCAGCGCGGCGATGAAGCCGATCTCCACCGTCCCCCGGGCGCTGGCCACCGTCGACGTGCTGACCGGCGAGGCCGCCAAGGCCCACCACGAGCGCTCCGACGTGTGCGCGGTCCCGGCGGCCGCGATCGTCGCCGAGGCGATGGTCGCGCTGATCCTGGCCGACGCGGCGATCGAGAAGTTCGGCGGCGACTCCGTCGAGGAGGTCGCCCGCAACCTGTCCGGCTACCTCTCCTCGTTGGTGATCAAGTGAGCGGGCGTCCGGGCGAGGGCGTTCCCGGTTTCCCGGTGAGCGGTCCGGCGTCGAAGGAGAGCAGATGAGTCCCCGAGCAGTGCTGATCGGTCCTCCGGGATCGGGCAAGTCGACCGTCGGGCAGCTCCTGGCCGAGCGGCTCGGAGTCGCCTTCCGCGACACCGACGCCGACGTGGAACGCACGGCGGGCAAGCCGGTGAGCGACGTCTTCATCGAGGACGGCGAGGAGCGCTTCCGCGAGCTGGAGGCCGACGCCGTACGGCTGGCGCTGGCCGAGCACGACGGCGTGCTCTCCCTGGGCGGCGGCGCGATCCTCGCCGAGGCCACCCGCGAGCTGCTGGCCGGCCGGCCGGTGGTCTACCTGGAGGTCGGCCTCTCCAACGCCGTCCAGCGGGTGGGCCTGGCCTCGGCGCGGCCGCTGCTCGTACTGAACCCGCGCAGCCAGCTGAAGAAGCTGATGGACGCCCGGCGGCCCGTCTACGAGGGGCTGGCCACGATCGTCGTGTCGACCGACGACCGCGATCCCGGCCAGATCGTCGACGAGATCGTGGAGGGCCTGAAGCCGTGACGATCTCCAGGATCGAGGTCCCCGGCGAGAGCCCGTACGACGTGGTGGTCGGCACCGGGGTGCTCGGCGAGCTGCCCGGCCTGCTCGGCGCGGGGGTGAGCACCGTCGCGGTGATCCACCCGGAGAGCCTGCCGGAGATCGCCCGCCCGGTCTGCGGCGCGATCGAGGCGGCCGGGTACGAGGTCGTCGCACTGCCGGTGCCCGACGCCGAGCGCGCCAAGACCGTCGAGGTGGCCGCGGGGCTGTGGTCCGCCTTCGGCCGCGCGGGCGTCACCCGCTCCGACGCCGTGGTCGGCGTCGGCGGGGGAGCCACCACCGACCTGGCGGGGTTCGCCGCCGCCACCTGGCTGCGCGGCGTCAAGGTCGTGCAGGTGCCGACCACCCTGCTCGGCATGGTCGACGCGGCGGTGGGCGGCAAGACCGGCATCAACACCCCCGAGGGCAAGAACCTGGTCGGGTCCTTCCACCCGCCCGCCGGGGTGCTCTGTGACCTGGCGACGCTGGTCTCGGTGCCCCGCGACGACTACGTGGGCGGCCTCGCGGAGATCGTCAAGGGTGGTTTCATCGCCGACCCGCGGATCCTCACGCTCATCGAGGACGACCCGGAGGGCGCCAGGCTCCCCGAGGGGCGGCACACCCGGGAGCTGATCGAGCGAAAGATCCAGATCAAGGCCGACGTCGTCGGAGCCGACCTGCGCGAGGGCGGCCTGCGGGAGATCCTCAACTACGGCCACACGCTGGCGCACGCCATCGAGCGCGTCGAGGGATACCGGATGCGCCACGGCGAGGCCGTCGCGATCGGCATGGTCTACGCCGCCGAGTTGTCCCGCCTGGACGGCAGGATCGGCGCCGACCTCGTGGAGCGGACCAGGTCCATCCTGACCTCGGTCGGGCTGCCCACCGCCTACCGCCGCGAGGCCTGGCCGGAACTGCGCGACCACATGCGCCTCGACAAGAAGAGCCGCGGCGCCAAGCTGCGCTTCGTCCTCCTGGACGACCTGGCGAAGGTGTCCCCGCTGGTCGACCCGCCGGAGGAGCTCCTCGAGGCCGCCTACCACGAGGTCGCCCGGTGAGCCTCGCGTCCCCGGGCCCGTACGCCTCCGGGAGGGCGGGCGTGCCCGGTGGCCCGGGAGCGTCCGCGCGGCGGGAGCCGGGTCCGGGGCGTCGGCGAGGCGCGGCGGAGCCGTGCCGGGTGGCGCGCCGGGTGAGTGACGTCGGCCGCGCGGCAGGCGCGCGGCCATCAAGGAGCGGTGAGTGACCCGATGAGACCCGTCTACGTGCTCAACGGCCCCAACCTGGGGCGGCTCGGCACCCGCGAGCCGGACGTCTACGGCGCGGAGACCTTCGCGGACCTGGCCGCGCTCTGCCGGGACACCGGCAGGGATCTCGGCCTGTCGGTCGACGTCCGGCAGACCGACGACGAGGCCGAGATGCTGGGCTGGCTGCACGAGGCGGCCGACGGCCGGATCCCCGTGGTGCTGAACCCGGCGGCGTTCACCCACTACTCCTACGCGCTGCGCGACGCCATCGCCCAGCGCACCGCGCCCCTGGTCGAGGTGCACATCAGCAACCCGGCCGCCCGCGAGGAGTTCCGGCACAACTCGGTGGTCGCCGCCGTGGCGACCGGCACCATCGCGGGCTTCGGCCTGAGGTCGTACGTGCTGGCCCTGCACGCCATCGCCGAGACCGCCTCCTGAGCCCACGCCCCCGAGACGCCCCGGGACCCGCGCCGGGCCGCGGACCCGGTTCGTACGAGCCCCGCGCGGGGCACCTCGGCATGGCGTCCCGCGCGGGGCCACCGGCCGGCGGCCTCAGGAGTCGCTGAGGCGCTTGAGGGCGCTGCGGACCTTCGCCGGGTCGTTGGTGGGCCAGAAGGGCGGCAGGGAGTCACGCAGGAACCCGGCGTAGCGGGCCGTCGCCAGCCGGGGGTCGAGCACCGCGACCACACCCTTGTCGTGCTGGCTGCGCAGCAGGCGGCCCGCGCCCTGGGCGAGGAGCAGCGCGGCGTGGGTGGCGGCGACCGACATGAACCCGTTGCCGCCCTTGGCGGCGACGTGGCGCTGGCGGGCGGAGCTGAGCGGGTCGTCCGGGCGGGGGAAGGGGATGCGGTCGATGATGACCAGGCGCAGCGAGGGGCCGGGGACGTCGACGCCCTGCCAGAGCGACAGCGTGCCGAACAGGCAGGTCGGCTCGTCCTCGGCGAACTGCTTGACCAGCAGCATCGTGGAGTCGTCACCCTGGCAGAGCAGCGGAACGCTCAGCCGGTCGCGCAACGCCTCGGTGGCCGCCTTGGCGGCGCGCATCGAGGAGAACAGGCCGAGGGTGCGGCCCCCCGCGGCCTCGATCAGCTCGGTGATCTCCTCGAGGTAGGCCTCGGGCAGGCCGTCGCGGCCCGGCTGGGGCAGGTGCTTGGCGACGTAGAGGATGCCGCTGCGCGGATGGTCGAAGGGGGAGCCGACGTCGATGCCGGCCCACCCGGCCCTGCCCTTACCGCCCTTACCGCCCTTGCCGCCCTTACCGCTCTTGCCGTCCTTCCCTTCTTTGCCCTTCCCCTCTTTTGTCTCCGCCTCCTCCTCCGCGCTCTCCGCGGCGCCCTTGCCGCCGCCCAGGCCCCACTGGCGGGCCAGGCCGTCGAAGGCGCCGCCCAGGGCGAGCGTGGCCGAGGTCAGGATGACCGTGCGGTCGCCGAAGAGCTTGTCGCGGAGCATGCCCGCCACCGTCAGCGGCGCCACCCGCAGCAGGGGCGGGCGCCGGTCGGTGCCCGCCTCCAGCCAGACGACCTCGGCGCGGTCGACCTCCTCGGCGTGGCCGAAGGCGTCGAGCATGCGCTGCGCGGTGTCGTGGACCTCGTCCAGCGAGGTGAAGGCCGCCCTGCGCAGCCCGGCCCCCTCCGGGTCGTCCTTGTCGCCGTTGCGCGGGCCGAGGGCCGTGATGCACGCCCACGCCGCGTCGCGGATCAGGGCGAGCGTCATCCCGAGCACCTGGGGAAGCTCGTCGAGGCGCCCGGCGGGAGCGGCGGCCAGCAGGGCCTTGAGGTCCTCGCCGCTCTCCATGAGCCGGTCGGCGAGGTGCTGCTCGATGAGCTTGCCGACCCGTCGCGCGGCCACCGTGACCATCGTCTCCGACAGCTCGCCGCTGACCACGGAGGTGACGCGGTCGACCAGCTCGTGGGCCTCGTCGACCACGACGACCTCGTGCTCGGGCAGGAGCGGGAAGTCCTCCATCGCGTCGATCGCGAGCAGCGCGTGGTTGGTCACGACCACGTCGGACTCGCCGGCACGGGCGCGGGCCAGCTCGGCGAAGCACTCCGTGCCGCTCGGGCAGCGGGTGGCCCCCAGGCACTCCCTGGCGCTGACCGAGAACTGCCGCCAGGCCTGCTCGTTGACGCCGGGGACGAGCTCGTCGCGGTCGCCGGTCTCGGTCTCGTTCGCCCACTCCTGGATGCGCTGGACCATCCGGCCCGTCGCGTTGACCTCCCGGGGGTCGAAGAGCTGGTCCTGCTCCTCGTCGGGCCACCCCGCGCTCGCCTTGTAGCGGCACAGGTAGTTGCGGCGGCCCTTGAGGATCGCGAACGTCGGCTCGTGCGGCAGCTGCGGGGCGAGCGCCTTGGCGAGGCGCGGCAGGTCGCGGTCGACGAGCTGGCGCTGGAGGGCGATGGTGGCGGTGGAGACGACCACGGCGCCCTTGGAGGTCATCGCGTGCCTGATCGAGGGGATCAGGTAGGCGAGCGACTTGCCGGTGCCCGTACCCGCCTGCACGGCCAGGTGGTCGCCCGACTCGATCGCGTGCTGCACCGCCCTCACCATGGTGATCTGGCCGGGGCGTTCGACCCCGCCCACCGCCTCGACGGCGGTGCTCAGCAAATCCTCAACCGGGGGAATATCCACCTTTGAGGAGACGTCTTCGGATGGGGCGATGGAGTCGGTCGGCACGACAGCCAACCGTACCCGTTCGGCCCGACAGTCGCGGCTGCTCCGGCGAGTCGCGGCGTGGACGCATACCCGTATTCCGGAACCCGGGGTTCACCTCGCATGGCAAACTGGCTGGATCACCCGGCTCATCAATCCTCGTAAGGTCAAGGGAAGGTCTACCGTTCTGGTGCCGCTGGGGCGGAAGATAGGGATGGAAAGACCGGTTCGGTAGGGTTTCCCGAGGTCGAGTGGACGAATAAAGGCTGGTTAAAGCACTATGTCCTCCATGTCGGAAGTTGTCCCGTTGCCGTCGTTCGGCGAGGTGTTCTTTGACGAGCGTGGCCAGGAGCGGGTGCTCCGGGTCACCTGGCACGAAGGCACGCTGGTGCTGAGCCTGTGGCGCGGCGAGATGTGCACCGCGAGTTTCCGCATGCCCATGAGCGATGTGGGGCGCCTGGTCGACACCCTTGACGAGGGCTTCGTCGAGGCCGGTGGGCAGTACCCCGACGAGGTGGGCGAGCCCGTGCACGCCGAGCAGCCCCCGCAGGACGAGCCGCAGGCCTACGGCGAGTATCCCGGCACCGGCCAGTACGCCCGGCCCCGGCCCGAGGACTACGCCCAGCCGCAGCATTATCCCGACCCGGCGGGCCATGTCCCCTCGGCCCCCTCGGTCCCCTCGCCGCTGGACGAACCCCGCCAGGTCGCCGCCCTCGGCCCGAACGACGTGCTCGTCGCGCGGGGCGTGGTGCCGCCGCCCATGGACCGGCCCGACCGGCCCGACCGGCCTCAGGACCGGATGCCCCCCGGGTACGGCTCCTCCGACGCCGTGCCGCGCGAGAACATGATCGTGAACGACTCCCTGCCCTACGGGCAGCCGCAGCCCGTCGAGCCGCTCGGCGCGGGCCCCGCCCCCGGCGTCCCCGGTGAGCCCGCCTACCAGCTGTCCGGCGACCGCTACCCGCCCGCGCAGCCCCCGTACGGCGCCCAGCAGCCGGACCCGTACGCCGCGCCCGTCCAGCCCGACCCCTACGCCGCCCCGCCCGTCCAGCAGCGGCCCGACCCCTACGCCGGGCCCGCCGACCGGTTCGGCGCCCAGCAGCCGGACCCGTACGGCGTGCCGCCCCAGCCCCGGCCCGTCGACCCGTTCGCGCCCCCGGAGGGCCGGCAGAAGCCGGCCGCCCCGTTCACGCCCCGCCCCGACCAGTTCTTCGGCCAGTTCGCCGACTCCGCCCAGCGGCCGGAGCCCGACTCCTACGGGCAGGGCCAGCAGAACTCGACCGACCCCTTCGGGTTCGCCGCCCAGCAGCAGGCCGCCTACGGGAACGCGCAGGCCGACCAGTACGGCGGCGGCTACCCGCCCCCCTCGCAGCCCGACCCGTACGCGTTCGGCGCCCAGCAGCCCCACCAGTCCCACCAGGCCCACCAGGCCGGTCACCCGGCCGACCTGCGCGACCTGTACGGCTCGCCGCCCGCCTACCCGCAGCAGGACGTCGACCCGTCCGACCCGCTGGGCCTGCTCGGCCAGGCCGCGCCCGACCAGAGACTGCCCCGCCCCTACGTCCAGGAAACGCCGCACTCCACCGGCGAGAGGCTCCGCCCCGAGCAACGCTACGACGAGCAGCGCTACGACGAGCGGTACGACGACCGCCGCCGCGACGAGCGCCAGTACGACGACGGGCGCCAGTACGAGGGCGGGCGCCGCGAGGGGCGTCGCCGCGACGACCGGGACGAGCACCGCGACTGGTGATCTCCCTCCGGGACCCGGCGCCGCCGCGCCCCGGTCGCGAGCTTGCCGCCGGAGGGGATACCGTGTGGCGTCCGCCGGGTCCGTGGTCCGGCGCCGTGTGGCGGTTTCGGCCGCCCCGGGCGGTTCGCGAGGCGCGCCGGGACGCATAGGCTGATCGATCCCTATCGGGCGGGGTGGCGTGGACGAGTCGACGGTGCTGCAGATGCTGGCCGTGTCGGTCGTCGCGATCGCGGTGGCCGCGGTGGCCAGGCGCAAAGGATGGCCGGCGCCGCTGTTGCTGGTGCTCGCCGGGGTGGTGCTGTCGCCGTTCGTCCCCACCTACGAGCTCGACCCCCAGCTGGTCCTGCTGGTCTTCCTGCCCCCGCTGCTCTACTCGGCGGCGATCGACAGCTCCTACCTGAGGCTCAACGACTTCCGCAGGCCGGTCGCGCTGCTCTCGGTCGGCCTGGTGCTGTTCACCACGCTGGTCATCGGGTGGGTCACCCACCTGCTCCTGCCCCAGCTGCCGCTCGCCGCCGCGTTCGCGCTGGGCGCGATCGTGGCCCCGCCCGACGCGGTCGCCGCCGTCGCCGTGGCCCGCAGGCTCGGGCTGCCCCGCAAGGTGGTCACCATCCTGGTGGGGGAGAGCCTGTTCAACGACGCCACCGCGCTCACCGCCTACCGGGTGGCCATCGCCGCCGCGGTCGGGCAGGGCATCACCTGGCAGCACGCCGCCCTCGACTTCGCCCGCTCCGCGGCGGGCGGCGTGGTGATGGGCCTGGCGCTCGCCTGGGTCCTGGCCTGGGTGCTGGTCCGGCTGCGCGACGCGCTCGTCGAGAACACCGTCATGCTGCTCATCCCGTTCGCCGTCTACCTGGCGGCCGAGAGCGTGCACGTCTCCGGCGTGATCGTCGTGGTGATCGTCGGCCTCTACATCGGCCACCGCATGCCCAGGGCGGGCTTCGGCACCCGGCTGCTGTCCGACGCGGTCTGGCGGGTCCTCGACTTCTTCCTGGAGACGATCGTCTTCGCGCTGATCGGCCTGCAGATGTGGCCGATCATGAGGGGACTGGAGTGGGGCGACGGGTGGAAACTCGCCGGGATGGCGCTCGCCGTCTTCGCCGCCGCGGTGATCGCCAGGGTGGTCTGGGTCGTGCCCAGCATCTACCTGCCCCGGATGCTGTCGAAGAAGATCCGCAGGACCGAGACCCACGCGCCGACCTGGCAGAACGTGACCATCGTGAGCTGGGCGGGCATGCGCGGCGTGGTCTCCCTGGCCGCGGCCTTCGCCATCCCGGAGACCTTCCCCGGCCGTGACCTGCTCCTCTTCCTCACCTTCTCGGTGGTGATCGGCACCCTCCTCGTCCAGGGCCTGACGTTCCCGGCGTTGATCCGCAGGCTGAGGATCTCCAACGCGCAGGAGATCTACACCGACAACCTGGCGGAGGCGGCCGCGCAGCAGGCGGCCGCCGCGGCCTCGCTGGCCCGGCTGGACGAGCTGGTGGCGGAGGGTGTCGACGAGCTCCACCGGGAGGTCGTCGACCAGCTCAGGTCCCGCGCCGAGCGCCGTACCCTCACCGCCTGGGAGCGCCTGGGCGGCGGTACGGGGCCGGAGGGGGAGGAGACGCCGAGCAGCGTCTACCGGCGGCTCCGCCAGGAGATGCTGACGGTCGAGCGCGACGTGTTCGTCCGCCTCCGCGACGAGCGGCGCATCGACGACGAGGTGCTTCGCCGGGTCCTCCACGAGATCGACTTCGAAGAGGCCACCCTGGAACGCGGCTAGCCCCGTTTTCCGCACGTCGAAGTGATTGAAGATCGCGGGTTGCTCTCCTCCGGCATTTCGATCCTCGTTGTCCGTTTCTCTATGCTCCAGGGGAGGCTTGAGCGGATTGGAGGCCGAGGAGGCCATGGCCTTGCGGTTCGAGCATCGCGACACCGAGATCGGCGCGAGCGTCGTCGACCGCGTGTGGCGCACCCGTAGCGACGCCGAGGACACGATGACGTCCGCGGCGCGCACCTGCTGGCATCTGATCCTCTCGCGGAGGCGGGGATGCCTGCTCGCCAGCCTGCGCGGGCCGGAGACGAGGGCGACCATCGCGCCGGTTCCGCCGGACACCGAGTTCCTCGGGGTCCGGTTCGCGCTCGGCACGGTTCTTCGGCCGCATCCTGTGGGCTCGATCATCGACGGGAACGTGCCGTTCCCGGTGACGGACTCGGGCAGGGTGGTCATCGGCGGCGATGACTGGGAGGCGCCGACGTACGAGAACGTCGAGCACTTCGTCCGGCGACTGCAGGACGCGGGGCTGCTGGTGCGATCGCGCCTCGGGGAGGAGGAGCGCGAGCATCCCGGGGCCGACCCGACTATGCGTACCCTTCAGCGTCGCTACCGCGCGGCCACCGGACTGTCGCGGACCGCCGTGACGCAGATCGACCGCGCGAACGCCGCGGCCACGATGCTGCGCGACGGCCACGGCTGGCGCGCGGTCGTGGAGACGCTCGGGTACTTCGACCAGGCCCACCTCGCACACGCGCTGCGTCGCTACGTCGGGCGCACCGCGCGCGAGCTGCAGGCGGGCGAGCATGCCACGATGTCGTTCCTGTACAAGACCCACTCTGTACCTGGCAGCTAGCGTCTGCATGCCGGCCGGCCCTGGCCGGTGTCCGACCCGGACCCCGGAGGGGAACCGTGCTGCTCAGCGTCAACATCTTCGTCAGCCTCGACGGCGTCATGCAAGGACCCGGAGCCCCCGACGAGGACCGCTCCAACGGCTTCGACCGCGGCGGGTGGCTCGTCCCGCACGCCTCGGCGCACACCAACGAGGTCGTCGAGAGCTGGTTCCGTGAGGCCGGCGCGTTCCTGTTCGGCCGTACCGGCTTCGGTCTGCTCGGCGGGTACTGGCCGAAGGTCACCGAACCCGACAACCTGATCGCCACCAAGCTCAACACGCTGCCGAAATATGTCGTCAGTTCGACGCTGACCGACGAGGAAGCCGGCTGGAGTCCCACGACGGTCCTGCGCGGTGACGTGGTCGACGAGGTACGCCGCCTCAAGGGGCTTCCCGGCAAGGAGCTCCAGGTTCACGGGAGCTGGATGCTGGTGCAGACCCTGCACCGGGCAGGGCTCGTCGACGTCTACCGGCTACTCCAGTACCCGGTCGTCGTCGGGACGGGGAAGCGCCTGTTCCCGGACGGATCGATGCCCGCGACGTTCACGACCGTCGAAGAGAGCTCGCGGCTGCCCGGCGGCGTCGTCTCGCTGACGCTCGAACCCGTGAGCCTCGGCGCGATCTCCGCAGGCGAGTACGCCGTGGACGAGGGACGCTCGGTGACGGTCCTCGACTGACTGCGAGAGGGCGGCGGCGCCAGCCGCCCGGTGGTCGGCGACGATCACCGGCGGGATGCGGGATGTCGCGGAGCTGACTCAGGGGCAGGTTGTCGAGGTGCCGGTGGCCAACCGGCTGACCTCACCCGCGCCGCTGGTGCACGTGCGGGAGTGGGCGCGTGGCCTGGGCAGCCGCCACCATCCCACCCAGCAGGCCGTCGCCGACCGGATCACCGCGATCGGCCGGGCCCGCCGGGCGGCCGCTTACCTGACCGCGCGGACCGGCACCGACCCGGCCACCGGCAAACCCGCGCTGGCCCGGCACTTCGACCAGCAAGCGCTGGACGCCGAAGCCGCTGCCGACGGCTGGTACGCCCTGCTGACCGACCTCGCCCCTCATCAGGCCGACGCCGAACAGGTGCTGCGCCATCACAAAGGCCAAGAGGCCGTCGAACGCCGCTACCAGGCCTTCAAGGGCCCGCTGGCCGTCACCAGCCTGTGTCTCGAGAGCAACCGCCGCATCAGCGCGCTGATCACCGTCATCTGCCTGGCCCCGCTCATCTTCTGCCTGATCGAACGCCAGGTCCGCCGGGCTCCGGCCGCCCGCGGCGCGACCAAGGTCGACGGCTTGTACGCCGGACGGCCCGCCGTTCCCACCGGCAAGCTCGTCCTGAACGCGCCGGCCGGCATCCGGCTGATCCCGGGCACCGGCCAATCACCGCCGACCATCCCGCAACCCACCGACCTCCGACTCCATCTCCTGGACCCCCTCGACATCGATCCACGAGACCTCCGCTGAAGATCACTCAGGTGCGGAAAACGGGACTAGCCGATGACGTTGTCCACGTAGCACCAGCGCCAGTCCTCGCCCGGTTCGAAGGAGGCGACGACCGGGTGGCCGTCCTCCGCGAAGTGGGCGGTGGCGTGCTTGCTGGGCGACGAGTCGCAGCAGCCGATGTGCCCGCAGGCCAGGCACCTGCGCAGGTGGACCCAGCGGCCGCCCGTCGCCAGGCACTCCTCGCACCCCTGCGGAGTACGCGCGGGCGTGTCCTGGGCCTCCACGATGTGCTCACAGGTTGTCATGGTCTCCCCCTTATGTGACTACTGAGGATCGTACGACCATCGCGGCGTCCCGATTCCGCCACCTCCCGCGTTCCGGTTTCGCGATCTTCCCGCGTCCCGGTGCCGCCGTCTTCCCGGCGTTCCGGCCCGCCGGCGGATCCGCGGGTAACGAGCCGGTACGGCGGCGCCTGCCGTGGCGGCCCGTTGGGTAGGGTCTGGGCATGCGACCCCTTCCGCGACGAATTCCCGTCCTCGCCGCCTCTGCGCTGGCCGCCGCCCTCATCACCACCGGCTGCTCCGAGCTTCAGGAGGTGAGCCAGGGCATCGACAAGGCGCAGCAGTGCGTGCAGGCCGCGGGCATCGTCACCGAGACCGCCGCCAAGGTCTCCGGGCTGATCAACGACCCCGCCGCGATGGAGCAGGCGCTGAACGAGGGCGGCGCCAAGCTGGGCGACCTGGCCGACAAGGCGGCCAACACCTCGCTGAAGGAGGCCGCCGAGGGCGTCTCCGGCACCCTGGAGGGCTTCAACGTCACCGACGCCAACAGCGCCGTCGACGCCGCCCAGAAGGTGGCCACCGACTCGGTGCAGTGGGTCCAGAAGCTGACCAACGCCTGCGGGTAGCCTCCGCCGCCCCGGTGCGGCACGCCCGCCCCGCCGGAGGTGAGGGTGCCGCCCGGCGGGGCCGGCCGCAGGTGCCCGCGGGCACCTGCGGAAATCCCGGGTTCTCTAGGGGAAATGTGGTTGAAATACCGTCATTCCTATGAAGCCCCAGGACAGTTCATGAACTCTCCGGACCATGAGCCGGATCCCCGGTTCACCCTTGCCAACGAACGCACGTACCTGACCTGGTTGAGCACGTCGCTCGCGCTGAGCGCGGGCGGCGTGGCCATGGCCGCCGTCTCCGCCGACGTCTTCGTCCCGTGGATGCGCACCGTGCTCGCGGTGGTCCTGGTGTCGCTGTCCGCCCTGGCGGCCGCGATGGCCTACCCCCGCTGGCGCCGCGTCCAGCGCGCCCTGCGCAGCTCCGCCCCGCTCCCGCCCCCCGCCCTCGCACCCCTGTTCGGGTACGGCGTGGCGGCGGTCGCCGTGCTCGCCCTGATCCTCATCCTGCTGTCCCGGTGAGCCCTCGGTGAACAGGCTGTGGGACGCGGGTCTGCAGAGCGAGCGGACCCGCCTCGCCTGGGTCCGCACCACCGCCATGCTGGCCGTCACCAGCCTGGCCGGTGCGGGGGTCGCCCTGCGGGCCGGCACGCCCGCGGTGGCCATCGTCCCCTTCGCCCCGGCCGTGTTCTGCGCCGTCCTGCTGCTGACCCACACGGGCGTCCGCTACCGGAGCACCCAGGAGGCCCTGCACGGGAGCCGTCCCCTCGACAACCGGGCCGACGCCCTCATCGCCTGGCTCGGTACCCTCGCCGCCGTGGCCGGAGCCTTCGCCTTCGTGCTGGGAAGGTTCGGAAGGTAAAAAATGCGGCAAGATATCGCAGCATGTCACGCTTCGATGATCTGCCCGGCTACGCGGCGTCGATCGCTTCGCTGATCGACGCGGTCAATCTCGGCGTTCACATCGCGAGCAGGCCCCTCAGCCGGGAGCTCGCCGAGCGGTCCGGCCTCCAGACGGACCTGCTGGTCGATCTCCGATTCGTGCTCCCCGCCAGGCCGCTCACCGCCGAGGGGCTGGCCGCCCTCTACCGCTACAACCCCGTCGACCGGTCGGAGATCGACGTACAGATCGCCCAGGGCACCCTCGTGGACGACGGTGGCGCGCTGCGCGCCACCGCGGCCGCGCTCTCCTTCGTCGCCTCCCTGTACGAGGTGCACGCGGCGGTGACCGGCGAGCTGTGGGCCGCCCAGGCCGACCGGCTGCCCGAGCTGGCGGATCTCGCCGGCAGGCTCCTGGCGGCCGGTGCCGCCGGTGGCGGCGGTGGCGGTGCGGCCTTCGCCCAGGCCTCGCCGCCCCACGAGCCGGTGGGGACCCCGCCGGGCGTGCTGCTGTTCAACCGGCTGGCCGTGTTGCGCTACCACCGCGCCGACGCGCACGCCGGCGCCTGGATGCGGGAGGGCCTCACCGCGGCCGAGATCATCGCCCTGCCCCCGGGGCCGGCCCGCGACCGGATCGAGGCGGAGACGAACCGCCGCGCCGCGCGGCCGTACGAGAGCCTGACCACCCGTGACCGGCAGGCTCTCCTGCTGGGTCTGAGCGCCCTCGACCTGCCCTGAGACCCTCGGGCGCCGAGGAGCCCGGTCCTTGGGACGGTTCCGGGGACGCGGGTCCCGGGGCGGATCAGGTCAGGACCGCGGCTCCTCGCCGAGGGAGACGGTCTCGGCGACCTCCGCGTGGCGTTCGGCCTCCTCGGCGGCGAACCGCTCGGCGTCGAGCCTCTCGGCGATGTCCTCGTCCTGCCGCATCAGCCTGTCCAGGCTCTGACCGGCCATGTCCAGCACGCCCATGTCGGCGTAGGCCTGCTGCAGGCGGGGGCTCCACAGCCCGATGTCCTTGACGCAGGGGACGATGCGGCTGAAAAGCAGAGAGCGAAAAATCCTGAGATATTCGGACTTGTCGACGCACTCCATGGCCTCGTTGACCTCGGCCTTGGTCAGCCCCAGGTTCTCCCATGTCTCCCGGCCGCGCAGCCGGTCGCGCATCAGGTAGCAGCCCTCGATGACGAAGTCCTCGCGCTCGCGCAGCTCGGACTCGCCGAGCTGGGCGTAGTAGTCGCGCAGCGCCATCCGGCCGAAGGCGACGTGCCGGGCCTCGTCCTGCATCACGTAGGCGAGGATCTGCTTGGGCAGCGGCTTGGTGGTGATGTCGCGCATCACGCCGAAGGCGGCCAGGGCGAGACCCTCGATGAGCACCTGCATGCCGAGATAGGGCATGTCCCAGCGGGAGTCGCTCAGGGTGTTGTCGAGCAGCGACTTCAGGTGCGGGTTGATGGGGTAGGCCAGGCCCACCTTCTCCTGGAGGAACCGCGCGTAGGTCTCGGCGTGTCGCGCCTCGTCCATGGTCTGGGTGGCGGCGTAGAACTTGGAGTCGAGGTCGGGGACGGACTCCACGATCCGCGCCGAGCAGATCATCGCGCCCTGCTCGCCGTGCAGGAACTGGGAGAACTGCCAGGAGGCGTTGTGCAGGCGCACCTCCTTGCGCTGCCTGTCGTCCATCCGCTCCCAGAGCGGGGTGCCGAAGATCGCGATGGTCTCGTCGGGGACGCCGAGCACGTTGTACGGATCGACCTCCAGGTCCCAGTCGATGCGCTTGACCGAGTCCCACTGCTTGTCCTTGCCCTTCTGGTAGAGGGCGAGCATGCGGTCCCTGCCGTCGTCGTACTCCCAGGTGAAACGGGCGGCCCCGGCCGCCTCGACGTCCCAGGTGGAGAGCTCGGCGGGAATGGTGTAGAGATCGTGCGTCGACATGCGGCCTCCAGAGACGTACACCGTACGTATCCATCGAGGTTGTCACGTACGCTGTACGTACGTCAATGGAACCGATGAGGGGACCACGGCCACATGCCTGTCCAGCCACTGTCCCGGCCGCGCATCGTCGCCTCGGCCATCGCGCTGATCGAGCGGGAGGGCGCCGACGCGGTCTCGATGCGCGCGATCGCCGCCGATCTGGGCGTGGGCGTGATGTCCCTCTACAACCACGTGCCGAACAAGGAGGCGCTGCTGGACGCGGTGGCCGAGACCGTCCTGTCGCAGATCGAGTTCACCGACGACCCGGACGCCGAGTGGACCGACCGGGTGCGCATGCAGGCGCTCGCCTTCCGGCAGATCGCGAGCCACTACCCGCGCTGCACGATGGTGGTGGTCAGCCGCCAGCTCCGCTCCACCGCCGGGCTGCTCCCCGTGGAGCGGGCGCTGGACACGCTGCGCGAGGCGGGGTTCGGCGGTGACGAGGCGGTGCGCGCCCTGCGCGTGTTCATCGCCTACATCGTGGGCTCGCTGCTGCGGGAGGTCGGGGTGACCCCGACGTTCGCCCCGGTGCACCGCTCGGACGTCAGGGTCGACGAGGTCGATCCCGTGCTGTTCCCCCAGGTCGGCGAGCTGGCTCCGATACTCGACGAGTGCGACCACGAGGCCGAGTTCGCCTTCGGGCTGGAGATGCTCATCCAGGCGATGGCGGTGCGCCTCAACCGCTGACGGCCGCCGGCGCGGCCGGGCGGCCCGGAGACCCGGAGGGTGACGCCCGGGGCCCTGGGGCCCCGGGCGTCAGGAGAGTGTTCCCTTCCCCTGGACACTCTCCGTACGGGTCAGTACCAGTTGCTCGACCGGAAGTGACCCCACGCGCCGCACGGTGACCCGTAGCGGCTCTTGATGTATCTCAGACCCCAGTGGATCTGCGTGCTCGGGTTGTATCGCCAGTCCCTGCCGCTGCCGCCCATCTTCGAGCCGGGCAGCGCCTGCGGGATGCCGTACGCACCCGACGAGCGGTTGTACGCGCGGTGGTTCCAGTTGCTCTCCCTGGTCCAGAGACTGTCCAGGCAGCGGAACTGGCGGTGCGGCCACGCTCGGCGGGACACGAGACGATAGGCGATCGTCTTGTTCCTGCCCTTGGCGGTCCTCGCGACCGCTTTCACCCTTGGCTTCACCTGGGTGGCCCAGGTGAGGCGGTACACCGTCCTCGCCGCCCCTTTCCTGGACGTCTCGGAGGTGCTTTCAGCCTGCCCCGTCGTCGGTGGACCGACCATCGCCGAGGCGGTGAGCACGGTCATGACGGTGTTGCGCAGAACGCGGTAGCTGTTCACGTGGATCCTTGTCCTCGGGCCGCGTGCGGAAGGCACGGGAGGGCACGTGGTGCCCTCCGGCGTCCGACGATCCGGCGTCCGTGGCTCGGACGGGGAACGTCCGCGCGGTCTCTCCGGCCTGTTTCCGGCATGAGACGCCGCGGCGATCTCTCTAGGCCGCTTTCTATTACGCGAGAGCGCGCCGAGCGGCGGATGGGACACGCGAAGGAAAGGTGTTTGCCCGATCTTCGGGATTTACGGGTGATTCGGAGAAGGGGCGGTTACGACCGGCGAATCACCCATGCTGGGAGACGGTGTGAAAATCACCCTGCCATGGGGTTTCAATTCACCGTTCCCTGATCAGTACCAGCCCCGCGTCGTGAAGTGCGTCCACGCCCGGCACGGCGAGCCGTAGCGCTGCTTGATGTAGCCGAGCCCCCACCTGATCTGCGTCCTGGGGTTGGTGCGCCAGTCGCGTCCGGCGCTGGCCATCTTGCCGCCGGGCAGCGCCTGCGGGATGCCGTACGCGCCCGACGAGCGGTTGTACGCGCGGTGGTTCCAGTTGCTCTCCCTGGTCCAGAGCCTGCTGAGGCAGGCGAACTGGCTGTTGTTCCAGCCGTGTGCGGACACCATGGGCCTGGCGACGGCCTGGTTGCCCGGTCTTGCCGAGGACGCCTGAGCGACCGTGGTGGTGCCGAGGGCGAGCACCGAGGTGATCACCAGCACACCGGTACGGCGGAGCGTCGACATGGGACTCCCTGTGCTTCGGGGACGGGGGACGGCCGACACGATGCCCGGCCATCCGGCGGCGGGCCAGTCGACAGCGCCTGTCAGGGGTCCTGTCAAAGATCGGTAAGAAGATGATCAGAGCCTTGGTGAGGCGGGCGTCGTCTCACCTGTGGTGTCGGTCACATTTCACTTGGTGGACGTCATAACTCTCAAATGTGACAACGGGATTAGGCTGTGGATCATGGGAATCCGTGATATCGCCATTGATACTCTTTCCGGCGCGCCCACCACCCTGGCCGAGCTGGCCGGGGACCGGGCCGTCCTCGTCGTGAACGTCGCCTCCAGGTGCGGCCTCACCCCTCAGTACGCGGGGCTCGTCGACCTCCAGCGGACCTACGGCGAGCGGGGCTTCACCGTCGTCGGCGTGCCGTGCAACCAGTTCTACGGTCAGGAGCCGGGCACCGCCGAGGAGATCCAGGAGTTCTGCTCCACCACCTACGGCGTCGACTTCCCGCTGCTGGCCAAGGCCGAGGTCAACGGCGACGACAGGCATCCCCTCTACGAGGCGCTGACCGCCACCCCCGACGCCGGGGGTGAGGCCGGTGACGTCAAGTGGAACTTCGAGAAGTTCCTCGTCGCGCGGGACGGGGAGGTGCTGGCCAGGTTCCGGCCGACCGTCCAGCCCGACGACCCCGCCCTCATCGCGGCGATCGAGAAGTCCCTTTAGGCGCGCAGCTGCCCCTGACGATCAGTTCCGTGGGCAGCAGCACGCCTCGCGGCCTCCTGGCGCCGCCGCGCAGCACCAGCTCGGCGGCGCGGTAGCCGATGTCCCTGGCCGGCTGGGCGATCACCGTCAGCGGCGGTGAGCACAGCTCGGCCCAGGGCACGTCGTCGAACATGATCAGGGACAGGTCCCGGGGGATGCGCAGGTCCAGCTCCCGCGCCGCCAGCACGGCCGCCTCGCCCAGCAGGTTGCCCCCGGCCAGCACGGCGGTCAGGTCCGGCCGGTGCTGGAAGAGCCCGGCGGCGGCGGCGTACGCGGAGTCGCGGCTGCCCCGGGCGACGACGATCAGCTCCTCGTCGACGAGGGGCCCCAGCGCCTGCCTGAAGACCGACAGGCGCTGCTCCTGCCCCGGGCCGCCCAGATAGGCGACGCGCCGGTGTCCCAGCCCCGTGAGGTAGTCGACCGCGGTCCTGACCCCCGCGCGGTCGTCGGCCACCACCGCGGGGATGTCGTCGCGCCCGGCCGCGAGCCGGTGCGCGAACACCGTGACCACCCCGGCCCGCAGGGTCGGCGCCCAGCTGTCGCCGTCGCCCGAGGGGACCGCGATCACCCGGTCCACGCCCTGCTCCAGCAGCGTGCCGATCAGCTCGGCCTCGGACTCGGGATCGTCGCCGGTCGCGCCCACGATCACCGGCTCGCCCGCCGAGCGCGCGCAGGCGAGCACGCCGTCGGCCACCCGGCCGTAGAAGGTGTCGGTGATGTCGGGCAGCAGCAGCCCGATCCCGCCCGAGCGCCGCTGGCGCAGGTTGCGCCCGAGCGCGCTGGGCCGGTAGTCGAGCTGGGCGGCGACGGTCAGCACCCGCTCCCTGGTCTCCGGGCTGGCCGACCCGCCCGACAAAACCCGGGACACCGTGGCGACCCCCACCCCGGCCGCCCCGGCGACGTCCTTGATCGTCGTACGACGCATGTTCATGGAAACGATTCCATCATGATTTCCAGGTTCGATCCAGTGTGAAGCGGCAACAGCGGTCCTGCTGACAGGCCAGAACCGGGCAGACTCTTGACATGGATGTCCGTTTCCGATGAGATGCATGAAAACGTATCCAATATCGGGTGAACGCGGGGTTGGCCCGAGGCGACAAGGACTTTCATGGCATCCATTGTTCTCAGCAAAGTCGACAAGATCTACGCGGGCGGCGTCAAAGCCGTGAACGGCCTCGACCTTGAGATCAAGGACGGGGAGTTCATGGTGCTGGTCGGGCCGTCCGGATGTGGCAAGTCCACCGCCCTGCGGATGATCGCCGGGCTTGAGGACATCAGCGGCGGCGAGATCTCCATCGGCGACCGGGTGGTCAACCACCTGCCCCCGAAGGACCGCGACATCGCCATGGTCTTCCAGAACTACGCGCTCTACCCGCACATGACCGTCGAGGAGAACCTCGCCTTCGGTCTGAAGCTCCGCAAGATGCCCAAGGCGGAGATCGCCAAGCGCGTCGGCGAGGCCGCCAAGATGCTCGGCCTGGACCAGTACCTCAAGCGCAAGCCCGCCGCCCTCTCCGGTGGCCAGCGCCAGCGTGTCGCCATGGGCCGCGCGATCGTGCGCGAGCCGCAGGCCTTCCTCATGGACGAGCCGCTGTCCAACCTGGACGCCAAGCTCCGCGTCTCCATGCGGGCCTCCCTCAACACCCTGCACGAGCGCCTGGGCGTGACGACCGTCTACGTCACCCACGACCAGGTCGAGGCCATGACCCTCGGCGACCGCGTCTGCGTGCTGCGCGACGGCCTGCTCCAGCAGGTCGACACCCCGCAGAACCTCTTCGACAAGCCGGTCAACCTGTTCGTCGCGGGCTTCATGGGCTCCCCGTCGATGAACTTCGTCAACGCCGAGCTGGTGCGCGGTGACGGCGGCGCCGCCGTCGCCTTCGCGGGCTTCAAGCTGCCGGTGCCGGCCGAGACCCTCGCCGAGAAGCGCGGCCTCGACCAGTACTTCGGCAAGAAGATCATCCTGGGTATCCGCCCCTCCGACTTCGACGACTCGATCGCCGCCAACGGCTCCTCCTCCGGCTGGGTCCGCCTGCCGGTCCGCGCCGAGGTCACCGAGGAGCTGGGCTCCGAGATCAACGTGCTGTTCCTGATCGACGCCCCGCCGGTCCAGCACCAGGACACCGTGGCCGCCGCCGCCGACGACGGCGAGGAGGACGCGACCCTGCCGCTGGTGGGCGACAAGTCGCTGTGGACCGCCCGGGTCAACTCCCGCAGCCACGTCCGTCCCGGCCAGAACATCGAGCTGATCGTCGACACCCACAACCTGCACTTCTTCGACCCGGTCTCGGGTCTGGCGATCGGTCACGAGGCCAACGCCCGCGTCTGATCCCGAGCGGGCCGTCGCGGGCGGAAAGGCCCGTCCCGACGACCACCGCAGGCCGGAAGGGCCCGCGCCACGACCCCCTCCCGTGGCGCGGGCCCTTTTCGTCTTCGCCGGCGGCCTCGCTCAGCGGCGGGCGAGGCGGCGCGAGAAGCGGCCGATCGGGCCGAGGGGGAGCAGCCTGCCGACCCTGACGATCACCTTGTAGCGCAGATCGGGGATGCTCACCCGCACGCCCCGGGCCAGATCGCGCATCGCCTCGCGGACGACGTTGTCCGCCGACAGCCAGAAGAACTCGGGGATGCCCGACTTGTCCATCGAGGCGCGCTCGTGGAACTCGGTGTGCACGAACCCCGGGCACAGGGCCATGACCCGCACGCGGCTGTCGGCCATCTCGACGGCCGTGGACTCGCTGAAGCTGACCACCCACGCCTTGGACGCGCTGTAGGAGCCCCTGGGGAAGAACGCCGCCACCGACGCGACATTGATCACCGCGCCCCGGTCGCGGGCCCTCATCCCCGGCAGCGCGGCCAGCGTCAGCCGCAGCACCGCCTCGCAGTGCAGCTTGAGCATCCGCAGCTCCTCCTCCGCGGGCACGTCGAGGAAGTGCCCCCGGTGGCCGAAGCCCGCGTTGTTGACCAGCAGGTCGACTCCCTCCCCGAGCCGCCGCTCCACCGCCTCCAGGCCCTCGTCGGTCACCAGGTCGGCGGCGAGCACCTCGCTGCTCACCCCGTATCGCAGGCGCAGTTCCTCGGAGACGGAGACGAGACGCTTCTCGTCGCGGGCGACCAGGACGAGTGAGAATCCGTCGGCGGCCAGGCGGCGGGCGAAGGCGGCACCGATGCCGGCCGTCGCCCCCGTGATCAGTGCGGTTGGCATGCCAGCAGTCTAGGGACGACGCCGTGGACCGGACGTACGGGCCTACCGCGGATGCAGCAGGTTTTCGCGGCTCGTGCGGCGTCCGCGGTAGGGAGAGGTGTCTCCGTCAGCAGGATGACCGGCGACGGGTTCGGCGGACATAGTTCTGGCGTCCGGTCGCAGGAAGCGAAGGAGAACTTCATGTCCGTCCTGTTGGTGCTCGCCGTACAGACGGCCTCGCCGGTCTGTACGACGTCGGCGGAATGCGCGGGCCAGGGTGTCGATGCTTTCCTCGGGACCCCGCAGCGAATCTGGGCCAGCGTGGCCGCGCTGGTGGCACTGGGCGGCGTGGTCATCGGCCGGCTCGCGCTGCGCTCCGTGCGTCGTGTCGGCAACGGCGGAAGGAGGGGAGCCGTCGTGGCCCTGGTAGCGGGGTCGATCGGCGGGCTCAACGGCGCGGTGAATCTGGCTGTCGCCGACGGTGGTCTCGGCACCGGCAACGGAGTGTTCGGGGGAGCCGTGGCCCTGGTGCTCGGGCTGGTCGGTGCGGTCCTCGGCGGGCTGGCTCTGACCCGCTCCCACCGCACCGAGCCGAGCGGCTGACCGCAGCGGATGCAAGCGCGCGATCGAGGCCCCGATGACCGTACACGCCTCGACCACCGCACGGCGATCGCTCCTCGTGATCTTGCATGTACGTACGGGCAGACAGCCGTACCTCAACATCGGCTCGGGCCAGGAAGGCGATCACTGAGGCCGGGTACGCGCCGACCGGGCTCGCCACCCAGCGGACAAGCCGGGGAGGAGACCGAAGAGAATGGACGTACGCGGACGGGGGAGGGCGGGGGCGTGCGGGAGTCGCCCGGCGCGGCCGGAACCTTCGCGGCGCCCGGCGCGTACAAGTGATCGCCTGAGCAGGCGACGAACACAGGAGGCTGAGAACCGTGCCGATCTCCCGCCGGACAGGACGCCGGACAGGATGGGGCCTGGCCCTGCTGAGCGCGGCGCTGGTCGCCTGCTCTTCCACCGGGGCCACCGAGACCCCCGGCTCCGCCGACTCCGGATCCGCCCCTCCCGCGGCCTCGCCCGCGGAACCCACCGGGCGGGCGGGGACGGAGGCCGCGCCGAAGGTCCGCTTCACCGAGTTCGCCCGGCTCGACATGCCGGTGGCGATGGCCCTGCGCGAGGACGATCCGACGCTCTACATCGCCGAGCAGACGGGACGGCTGCGCGCGGTGAAGGACGGGAAGGTCGCCGAGGCGCCCGTCGTCGACCTCTCCCGGGAGATCAGCACCGGCAACGAGCAGGGACTGCTCGGGGTGGCCTTCCACCCGGACGGGAACTTCCTCTACCTGAACTGGACCGACCGCGAAGGACACACCCACCTCACCGAATGGGCCTTCTCCGGCGGAAGGGCGACCGGCCGCAGGGACGTGCTGACCCAGCGGCAGCCGTACGCCAACCACAACGGCGGGCAGCTCGCCTTCGGGCCCGACGGGCACCTCTACATCGCCCTCGGCGACGGCGGCAGCGGGGGAGACCCGCAGGGCAACGGCCAGAACCTGGACACCTGGCTCGGCAAGATCCTCAGGATCGACCCGCGCGGCACCCCGTACAAGGTCCCCCGCGACAATCCCTTCGTCGGCAGGCAGGGCGCCAAGCCGGAGATCTGGTCGTACGGCCTGCGCAACCCCTGGCGGTTCACCTTCGACGCGAGGACCGGCGACATGTGGATCGGCGACGTCGGCCAGAACGCCTGGGAGGAGGTCGATTTCGAGCCGAAGGGCGAGGGGGGCCGCAACTACGGCTGGAACCTGAAGGAGGGCACCCACCCCTTCGAGGGCGGCGGCGACGGCGGCGACGGCGGAGACACGGTGGATCCCGTCATCGAGTACCCGCTGGGCGAGGGCGGCAACTGCTCGGTCATCGCCGGATACGTCTACCGGGGCGAGAAGATCCCCGGCCTGGAGGGGCGGTTCGTCTACGGCGACTTCTGCGCGGGCTGGGTCAAGGCCGCGCCCCCCGGCGGGAAGGGGCGGGGCGACGACCTCGGCACGGTGGAACAGCTGTCGTCCTTCGGCCAGGACCACGACGGCGAACTGTACGCGCTCAGCCTGTCGGGGCCCGTCTACCGGGTCGAGGCCGCGCCGTGACTCCTTTCCTCCACGTTGGCGCGGCCGGGCGAGTCCCAATATCTGGAGAATGGTTGACGATCGTTCGGTAAGGGGGGGAACAGCCTGCGGGTTATCGCGGGGCGGGCGAATATAACAGGCTCTGGGGACATGTCGCTTCTGCTTCAGCGTCTTGTTCTGTGGCCTGAACCATCGCTATGGGAGCCCTAAATGGCTAGAAAATACATGATGTGTTTCCTGCTCGCGGTAATGACCGGGGGCGGCCTGATAATCGGTCCCGCAGGGGCGGCGACCGCGGAGAGCGGGCTTTTGCCGCTTGAGACCCTCCAGGGCGCGCCCTACCCGCCGTACATCATTCTCCTCACCGCGGCGGAGGACCTCGCCGACGAGGCCGACGCGATCGGCAGGCGGGCGGACGACCTCGCCGCGCAGGCGGCGGATGTCGCCGAGTCCTGCGCGGAGGCTCGGGGGGAGACCTGCATTGAGATCAACAACAGGAACGACAACCGCAACCAGCTGAGGAACACCGACAGGGACAGGATAGGCGGGGTCGTCGTCCAGCCCACCTCCACCGCTCTGCGGGTCAACCCGGCCGCCGCGAGGCTTGCCCTCGGCGCCTCGGCGGGGGGAGCCGTCTCCGGGAGCACCGGCACGGCCGGACCCATCACCGCCGAGGCCAGGCGCATCGTCGCCGAGGCCAGGCGCATCGGCCCGGAGGCCGGGCGCATCGCCGGTGAGGCGGAGGGCATCGTCGGCCTCGCCGCGGGAGTCAATCCCAAGGCCGAGCAGGTGGCCTCCGGAGCCGTGGGGAGGGCGGAGGCCGCGAAGAAGAAGGCCTCCGAGGCGAGGAGGATCGCCCTCCAGGTCGCCCGGACGCCTCTCGGGGAGAATGCCCGGACGCCCCGCGGGGAGAATGTCGTCGAGGACGACGACTGCAGGGGCGATGACTGCGGGAACGGGTCCGTCGGCGACGACTGCGGTGACGGGGGACGTTCGTGCGAGGCCGGCGGGGAGAGTCTTCCGTTCACCGGAGTGCCCGCGACGGCGTCCGCCGGGCTGGGAGCCGGCCTGCTGGTCGCGGGAGCCGGTGCGCTGTGGCTGGTGCGGCGCCGCCGATCCACCGGTGCGAAGTAGGCGATGGGGAGGGAGAGCCCGCCGTGACGTCGGGCCGTCCCTTCCACCGGTGCGAAACGGGCCGTCCGGATGGAGGGCCCGCCGGATCGTCCTGTGGGCCTCGGCCGCCCTGGTGATCGCCGGAGTCTGGGAGGCTCACCTGGGCCTGCGGGTGCGTGACCATCTGGTGGCGGCCGGAGGCGCGCTGACGCGGCTGGGCTCGCTGGTGAGCGCCGGTGCCCCCGTCCAGGTGGCGGGTGCCCCCGCCCAGGTGGCGGGGGCGCTCGCGGACGCCCGGTCGCACGCGGTCGAGGCGCGGCGGCTCACCGGGGGCCCCGGCTGGTGGGTGATCTCCCACCTTCCGTTCGCGGGAGACGCCGCGACGACCGTGCGCGGCCTCGCCTGGGCCGCCGACGAGCTGACCGGTGTGCTCACCGACGTGCAGGGGGCGGCCGCGCCGTTCATGACGGCCGCCGCCCCCTCCCGAGGCACCGTGCGGGGGCGACTGGCCGCCCTTGACGCGGCGGCACCGGTCCTGGCGAGCGCGGTCACCCGCCTCGCGCGGGCGGACTCACTTCTGCGTGCCACCCCGGCCGACAGCGGGCTGGACACGCTCGACGAGGCGAGGGACACCGCGCTGGGCGAGATGACCCGGCTGCGCGACCTGCTGCGCACCGCCGCCGACGCCGCCGCGCTCCTGCCCCCGATGTTCGGCGGCGACGGTCCCCGCCGCTACTTCCTGGCCTTCCAGAACAACGCCGAGGCGAGGGGCACCGGGGGCCTCGTGGGCGCCTTCGGCATCCTGAAGGCCGGCCGGGGCCGAATCTCCGTCGAGCGGCTGTCCGCCGACACCGGTCTGTTCACGAGCCCCGTCCCCGTCGCCGACCACGGCCGGGACTTCCTCAGGCGCTATGGGCCGGGGGCGACCAGAATGCTGTCCGTCTCCAACCTCTCCCCGCACTTTCCGTACGCCGCCGCCACCTGGACCCGGTTGTGGGAGAGGCGGACCGGCACGCGGCTCGACGGCGCCGTGGCCACCGACCCTGCCGGGCTGGCCCACCTGTTGCGGCTGATCGGCCCGGTCACCCTTTCCGGCGGGGAGAAGGTGACCTCGGCGAACATCGTCGATCTCACCGAGCGGGCGGCCTACGCCCGTTACCACGATCCGGTGGCGCGCAAGCGGTTCCTCATCGAGGTCGCCGGCGCCGTCGGGGAGGCGCTGCCCGGGTCCCTCGCCGACCCCGCCGGGCTGCTGCCCGTACTGGGCCGCATGGTCGGCGAGCGGCGGATCCAGGTCTGGAGCCGTCACGAGGCCGAGCAGCGGCTCCTGGCCCGCGCCCCGATCGGCGGCGTGCTGCCCTCGCGGCCGGGACCGTTCGCGGGGCTGGTGGTCAACAACTCGGCCGGAGGCAAGCTCGACTACTACCTGGAGCGTTCCCTGGCCTACGAGCTGGGCGCCTGCCGGGACGGCCTGCGTCCCTCGACCGTGCGGATCCGGCTCGTCAACGACGTCCCGGCGGAGGTCCTGCCCTCCTACGTCACCGGCCGGCTCGACCTCCCCCGGCGGTGGCACGCTCCCGGGTCCAACCTGCTGTGGGTGTCGCTGTACGGCGGGCTCGGCGGGCGGATGACCGCGGCCAGGCTGGACGGGGAGCGGGCGGCCGTCGTCAGGGGGACGGAGCGCTCCCATCCCGTCTACTCGGTCATGCTGGAACTCGCTCCCGGGCAGTCGAGGTCCCTGGAGTTCGACTTCGTCGAGCCCGCCTCGGACGCGGCCCCGCTGGTCCCCGTGCAGCCGCTCGTCCGGCCCCAGCGGACCCACGTCACCGAGGACCCGCGCGGTTGCGGCCCCTGACGGGAACAGGCGTCTTCCGCCGCACGCCCTGTCGCGTGCGCCTGCATGAAAAGGGCAAAGAGCGGTGTGCCGCGGGCGACGGCGTACAGGAGCCGATCTACCCTCTCGGAATGAGAGCCTCACCGGAGAACACCGGGATCGCGCGGAACCCCACGACCCGGGGAGACTCCGGTGTCACCGGGAACGGGAAGGTCGAGATCGTCCCGGCCGGGCACGAGTACTGCGGCCCGCGCTGCTGGAGGGACGTCTGGAAGGCGCCGGTGCCCCAGGAGGGCGTTCGCTTCCGCATCCTGTTCGTCTGTACGGGCAACATCTGCCGCTCCCCGCTCGCCGAGCGGCTGACCCGCTCGGCGCTCGGGCCGTGCCCGGCGGTCCAGGTGATCAGCGCGGGCACACACGCCCAGCCCGGACTGGAGATGACCGGGCACGCCCGGCGGACGCTGGTCCGGCTCGGCGGGGACCCCGAGGGCTTCGGCTCCCGGCTCCTCGTCCCCGAGCTGGTGGCCGACGCGGACCTGATACTCACGGCCACCAGCCGGCATCGGGCGGAATCGGTGGCACTGCATCTCGCGGCGGCCACCCGGGCCTTCACCATCTCCGAGTTCGGCACGCTGACGCGGGCCGTGCCGCCCGGGAGAGTCACCCGGCATCGCGATCCCGCGCATCGGGCCCGCGCCCTGGTCGACGAGGCGCGGGCGCTGCGCGGGCTGGTGCGGGTGGACGAGCTCGACATCGCCGACCCCTACCGGGGTTCCCGGCTGGCCCACCGGGCGGCCGGGCGGAGCATCGCCGGCGCGCTCGCCGTCCCGCTCGGGTTGCTCACACACTCACAGGATGCTTGACCTCGGGCTTGGGCTCCTTGGCGTCGTAGCCGTAGCCGTAGCTGTACCCGAAGTACGTGTTGTCCTTGAGCGGGAAGAAGTTCAGGACGGTTCCCACCACGCGGGCGTTGACCGACGCCAGCAGCTCCGTGGCACGCGCCATGTGCTCCCGCCGGGTCTTGCCGTGACGGGTGACGAGGAGAACGCCGTCGCAGAGCGCGCCGAGCGTCGCGGCGTCGGTCACCGGCAGCAGCGGCGGCGCGTCGACGATCACCATGTCGTACGTCTCGGCCAGCTGGGCCAGTACCTCGCGC
Source organism: Streptosporangium sp. LJ11 (assembly GCF_051918945.1). Classification (NCBI taxonomy): domain Bacteria; kingdom Bacillati; phylum Actinomycetota; class Actinomycetes; order Streptosporangiales; family Streptosporangiaceae; genus Streptosporangium; species Streptosporangium sp. LJ11. Next base: position 12,369 of record NZ_JBPXMB010000012.1, on the reverse strand, counting down.
ATCCCGCCGGAGCCGAGCAGCTCGCTCGGGTTCGGCGGGATCTGCCCGCTCGGCAGGACCGACATGCCCGGCTCGCCCCAGACCTGGATGACCTCCTTCAGCTGGGCCCTGCCGATCAGCACGTCCGTCAGGCCCGTCGTCCCCTCGATGCCGAGGTAGTTGGGAATGGTCGGGCGGCGCAGGTCGCCGTCCACCAGGACGACCCGCCATCCGGCCTGGGCCAGGGTTATCGCCAGGTTGGTCGAGACCGAGGACTTCCCCTCGCTCGGCAGGCAGCTGGTGACCACGAGCGACTTCGGCTGCCGGTCGACGCCGATGAACTGCAGGTTGGTGCGGAGCGTGCGGAACGCCTCGGACCTGGACGACCGGCCCTGGTTGCGCACGATCAGCGGATGGCGCCGCGCGTCCCGCTCGTAGCCGATGATGCCCAGGGTCGAGCTGCCCGACGCCTGCTGCAGTGCCTCCGTCGACTTGACGGTGGTGTCCAGGCGGTCGCGGACGACGATGACGGCCATGGCCAGGACCAGGGCGATCAACAGGGCCATCACCAGGTTGACCACCGGCCTGGGACTGACCGGTGCCTCGGGCGTCTCCGCCCGGTCCACCAGCGTGACCTTCACGACGGGTCGGCTGGAGGGGGTGGGCCGCTCGATCTGGTCGATGAGCTCGGTGAAGCGCTCGCCCAGGGCGTTGGCCAGGCCGGCGGCCCGGGAGGGGTCGGGATCGCCGACCGTGGCGCGCAGCAGCACGGTGCCGGGGACGGCCTCCGCGGTGATGTTCGCCTGCACGCGCTCCACGTCGTCCTCCCCGGTGATCTGGGCGACCACCCGCCGGCTGGAGAGAAGGGTCGCGTACGAGTGCACCCGCTGCGCCGACAGCATCCCCGCCTGGTAGGCGGTGGACAGGCTTCCCTCCCTGTCGTGGCCCGAGACCAGCATGGAGATCGTCGCGACGTACTTCGGCGGCGTGCCGGCCGTGACGGCGGCCGACGTGCCCACCGCCAGGACCAGCGCCAGGAGGATGAGCGGCCAGTTCCTGCGCGCGAGCCGCGTGTAGTAGAGGAGTTCCATGTCAGTGCCGCCTTTCGCGGATCTTCGGGAGGGGTGCGGGGGAGGGGGCCGGCGCGCGCCCGCTCACGCCTCGCAGCAGGCAGGTGAGGGCGACGGCGATCACGCAGGCCGCGGCCGTCGCGGCGAGCGGGGAGACCCGGCCCAGGGCCATCGCCAGGCAGAGGGCGCCGGAGATCGCCGCGATCGCGCCGAGCGCCGCCGCGACCGCGCGGGTTCCCAGGCCGGTCCGGCGCAGCCGGTGGGACAGGTGGTCGGTGCCGCCCTGCAACGGTGGGCGGCCCGCCAGCATGCGGGAGACGAAGACCACGCAGGTGTCGAGGGTCGCCAGGAAGGTCGGCAGGAACAGTCCGGCGACCGCCGCGTCCGGAGGGCGTCCGGCGGAGAGGACGGCCGCCGAGCAGGCCAGCGTGAATCCGATGAACAGCGACCCCGAGTCGCCCATGAACACCCTCGCGGGCGCCCAGTTGTACGGCAGGAAACCCAGGCACGCGCAGGTGAGCGCGCACAGGAGCAGCGCGAGCGCGATGTGGCCCCGCGCCAGGGCGGTGGCCGCCAGGAGGGCCGCGGTGACGGCGGTGACGGTTCCCAGCGCGCCGTCCATGTTGTCCAGCAGGTTGAAGGAGTTCGTCATCACGACGATCCACGCCACCGTGAGGACGCCGTCCAGCCACGTCCCGGTCATGGTCGCCTGGACACCGGAGAGCACCACCCCGATCGCCACCAAGGTCTCCACGGCCAGCCTGGTGACCGCGGGCAGCGGGGCGATGTCGTCGATCAGCCCGAGGACGGACACCGCGGCCGCGGCGAGGACGATCGCGGTGATCTGCAGGTCGGCGAGGCCGAGGGCGATCAAGGAGGGCACGACGGTGCCCGTCACGATCGCGATGCCGCCGATGTACGGGGTCGGGCGGGCGTGCACCTTGTGCCCGCCGGGGGTGTCGGTGAGGTTCCAGCGGATCGCCAGACGCCTCAGCGGTACGACGGTCGTGGCGCTGAGCGCGCAGGCCGCTCCCGAGACGAGGGCGACGGTCCCGCTCACGGGATGGACGCCGCCGGCTCCCCGGAGGCCTCCCTGATGATCTCGGTGAGGATCTCGTCGAGGCTCCGCCGCGGGACCCAGCCGGTGAGCGCGCTGAGCTTCGCGGTGTCGGGAACCCTGCGGGTCATGTCCTCGAACCCCTGCTCGTAGGCCTCGGAGTAGGGGATGAGGTCGATCCCGGAGGTGGACCCGGTGAACTCGACGATGAGCTTCGCCAGCTCCATGATGCTCACCTCGTCGCCGGAACCGATGTTGAAGGTCTCGCCGATCGCCGCGTCCTCGTCGAGCAGTTTGAGCAGCGCGTCGACGACGTCCGCGACGTGCGCGAAGCAGCGGGTCTGGGTCCCGTCGCCGAACACGGTCAGCGGGACGGCCGACAGTGCCTGCCGGACGAGGCTCGGGATGACCATGCCGTAGCTCGGGCTCTGCCGCGGGCCCACCGTGTTGAACAGCCGGACGATGATCGTCGGCAGGCCGCGCTCCTTGTGGTAGGCGTTGGCGAGGATCTCGTCGACGGCCTTCGCGGTGCTGTAGGCCCAGCGGACCACGGCGGGACTGCCGAGGATGCGGTCGGCGTCCTCGCGCAGCGCGCCCGAGGAGTTCTTGCCGTAGATCTCGCTCGTGCTCGTGATCAGGATCTTCTTCCGGTACCGGTGTGCGGCCTCGATGACGATCTCCGAACCCCGGATGTTGGTCGTCAGGGACCGCAGTGGCTGCTCGACGATCAGCTTGACGCCGACCGCGGCCGCCAGGTGGACGACGACGTCGCACCGGTGGACCAGCTCGTCGACCATGAGCTCGTCCAGGACCGAACCGTGCACGAAGCGCAGGTTCGGGTGCGGCCTGAGGTTCTCCAGGCGTCCCGTCGAGAGGTTGTCCAGGACGACGACGGAGTCGTCGCGGGCGAGCAGGGCGTCGGTCAGGTGCGAGCCGATGAATCCGCTGCCGCCCGTTATCAGATATTTGGTAGGTGGTGTCTTGCTCACGGGCTTCTCCTCATCATGTGCTTGGAGAGATCTCTGTCTTCGGCGGGAGACGGCTGCTCACGCCTGCACGCCGGCCACCTCGACGTTCGCGGCCTGCGTCCTCTCGAACCAGGCCACCGTCGTGCGGAGCCCGTCCTCCAGGGAGACGGGGCGCGCCCCGGGGAACAGCTCGCGCAGCAGGCGTGCGGAGGCCTGTGACTCCCGGACGTCGCCCCTGCGCGGCGGCAGGGAGACCGGCTCCACCACCCGGCCGAGGATCTCGGAGATGATCTCCATCAGGTCCCGCAGGGAGACACGGGTGCCGAAGGCCAGGTTCACCGGTTTCGTGCTCGTCACCCGGCGGGCGGCCGCGTCGGCGAGGATCCCGGTCACCGACTCCACGTAGGTGAAGTCCCGCGCCTGGCCGCCGTCGCCGTGCAGCGGAACCGGCTCGCCCCGCAGCGCCGCGGAGACGAACGCCGGGATCACCGCCGCGTACGCGTGCCCGGCGCTCTGCAGCGGGCCGTAGACGTTGAAGAAGCGGAACGGCAGGACCGGCAGGCCGTAACTGTGCGCGTAGGCCAGCGCGTAGGCCTCCGCGGCGAGCTTGCCGGCCCCGTACGGGCTGAGCGGCCTGGTGGGCAGGTCCTCGTGCTTGCGGGGTTCGGGACGGTCGCCGTACACCGAGGAGGAGGAGGCGAGGATCACGTGCGGCCCGCTCGCGCGGCACGCCTCCAGCACGTACAGGGTGCCGGTCGCGTTGACGGCGTGCGAGGCGAGCGGGTCGGCCAGCGACCGGGGCACCGACGGCCTGGCGGCGAGGTGGATCACGTGCGTGGCGCCGGCCACCAGGTCCGTCAGCAGGTCCCGGTCCAGGATGCTGCCGATCACGACGTCGGCCTCGACGCCGTCGAGGTTGGCGAGATCCCCGCTGCTCAGGTCGTCCAGCACCGTGATGTGTCCGACGTCGGGCCTGGCCGCCAGGGCCCGGCACATGTGCGCGCCGATGAACCCGGCACCGCCTGTCACCAGTACTCTCATCGACTGTTTTCCTCCGTAACGAGATGGCGGTTGGACGTCTCGCGCAGCGACCGGTAGAGGCGCTCCGTGTCCGAGACGAGGCGGTCCACGCTGAACGCGTAAGTGGTCCAGTCGCGGGCTGCCTCGCCCATCCGGCGGGCGAAGTCCGGGTCGGACAGCAGGCGGACGGTGTGCGCCGCCAGTTTGTCCGGGTCTGTCGTCGACAGCAGGCCGGTGTGCCCGTCCCGGACGACCTCGGAGACGCTCCCCACGCGTGTGGAGACGACAGGGGTGCCCGCCATTCCCGCCTCGATGAGCGTGAGGGGGGTGCCCTCGTTGTCGGAGGTCAGCAGGACCACGTCGGCGGCGGCGTAGACCGTCTCGACGTCCTTGCGCCACCCGAGCAGATGGAAGGAGTCGTGGATGGGCGCGATGTCCCGCTCGACCTGCTGCCCGAGCTCGCCGCCGCCGCACATGACGAAGTGGCATCCGGGGATCCGCCCGAGCACGGTACCGGCCACGGCGAGGAACCGGTCGGGCCGTTTCACCTGGGTGAGGCGGCCCACGTACGCCACGACGGGCGCGTCCTGCGGCAGGCCCAGCTCGGCGCGGGCCGCCTCGCGGCCGGGGACCGGCCCCAGGCCGACTCCGGGCGGGATCACCACGTACTGCCCGGGGCGGCCGATACCGGCCCTGAGCAGGTCGTCCCTGACCTGGAAGCCCACCGTCACCAGCCGATCCGACATCGAGGCCAGTAACCGTTCCGACTGGATGTAGAGCCGGCGCTTGGCCGGGGAGAAGTAGCCGTGCAGGAGGTGCCCGTGGAAGACGTGCACCTGGGTCGAGCCGATGCCGGCCAGCCGGGCGGCCACGCGGCCCAGGGCACCCGCCTTGGCCGTGCGGGTGTGCACGATGTGCGGGCGGAACGCCCGCATGGCGCTGATCAGCCAGAAGAGCGCGCGGTAGTCGTCGCCCGGCCGGATCGCCCGGCCGAGGCCCGGGACCCGGTGAACCCGCGTCTCCACGTCGCGCAGCCGGAGGTGATCACTCTCGTGATCGTCGACGTAGCCGGTGTAGAGGCGATGGTCGAACTCCTCCGGGTTCAGCCGCTCGCGCAGTCCTAGAACCTGGGTGGCCGGGCCGCCGACGTTCATCCGCGCGATGATCTCCATGACACGAATCCGGTTAGCCGGTTTCATTACGGGCTCCTCAGCGATGGCCTGGTCACGTCGGAGAAGGTAACCCGCTGCTTGATCCGTTTACCGGCACCGTCACGCCGGTAGCGAGATGTTTTCCCTTTTCCCTACCTGGATGTGATCTAAGTTGGTCGCCTGTTATAGGGCTCTTGCCCCGTCACGGAGCGTGCTGTGTGGAAGACGGATCGATGCCGCAGTCGAATGAGTCCTCCCTGCGGCATCCGTACTTCATCGGGCGCCGCCGATGATTCGCCGCGCCGAGGCGATCCAGACGCCCGCGCCGAGAACGGCCAGGGCCAGTGTCCCCCAGGCGAAGGAGAGAGAGGCTCCGCCGGCGCCCGGGACCACCCGGCAGGCGAGCAGGAGCGTGCCGAGCAGGAGGACGACCTCGGCCGAGAGATAGCCGAGCCGCCAGCCCGCCTGGCCGACGGCCAGGGCGAGGGCGTTGGACCAGCACACCAGTGCCTTCACACACGCCGCCGCGGTGAGCACCATGGCCACCGCCGCGAGGGCGGTGTACTCGGGCCCGTAGACGAGGCGGAGGGCGTCGTCGGTGAACGGCAGCGCGACGACGAGTGTCACCGTCCCTGTCACGGCGAGGACGCGGGTGGCACGCGCGATGTCCCGCCTGATGAGCGTCCCCTGCCCCCCCTCGGCGACGGCCTGGGCGAGCCGGGGGTACAGCATCGAGGCGACGGGCATGGTGAGGGCCCCGTAGAGACGCCCCGGAGCCGATGCGATCTTGATGATGGTCACGAGGGTGGGGCCGCCGAGGACCCCGGCGACCGTGAGGACCCCGGAGTCGGCCAGCTCGGCCACCGACGTCCCGCTGGAAGCCTTGACGGTGAAGGCGACCAGGCCGGCCGGGAGCGGGACTCGTCCCCGCGCCGGTCCCAGCTCGGTGAACAGCGCGCGGATGCCGAACACGGCGAAGACCACCGCGGTGATCAGCGCGCCCACCACCTGGCCGACCAGGTAGACGACGGGGCCGCCGGCGAGCAGTCCGCCGGACGACAGCCCGAAGGACAGGATCGCGCACCGCACGCGGAGCGATCCGTAGGCGCGCAGCCGGTCTACCAGCGCGAAGGCGGCGCCGGCGGTGCCGTGCGGGGCCATGGCTCCGCGCGCGGCGATCGCGAGAGCGAGCATGAGCGCGAGCTCGCCGGTGACCAGCCCCGCCGACCGGGCCGCCAGTACCGCCGCGAGACCGGCGCCCGTCGCAGCCAGGCCGATCGCCACGTCCCATCGGAACAGGCGCAGGAAGAGCGTGGAGCCCTGCCCGGTCCGCCGTTGCTCGAGGGGGACGAACCGCTGGGCGGCGTTCTCCAGGCGGGGGTCGCACAGCAAGAGGGAGACGGTCGCCACGGACTGCGCGAAGATGACCTGCCCGGCGCTCCCGGCCCCGGCCAGCCGAACCAGGACGATCACGCTGAGGGAGGAGACGATCGCCTCAACGAGGCCGGCGGCGGAGAGCGACGTGAACGTCCGCAGATGGCGCCCGCCGGGTCGGCGTATCCGGTGGACCACATGTCCGAGTACGTTGACCATGACCTACGGGCAGACCTCGTCGTAGAGTCTGTCGAACCAGCGTGCGGCCTCGCCGATGTCCACCAGCCCGGCGCTGTCCCGCGCGCCCTGCCGCAGACGTGCGTAGGTCTCGGGGCGCATCGCCCGCAGGATGCCCTCCGCGAGGGCTCCGGCGTCACCGGGTCTGGTGAGCAGGCCGTTGTGGTCGCTGCTGACCAGGTCGGGCACGCCCCCGACCGCGGTCGACACCACGGGAACGCCCGCGGCGAGGGCCTCCATGACGACGACGGGCAGCCCTTCGTACAGGGAGCTGAGCACGAGGAGGTCGGAGGAGGCGATGAGGCGACCGGCGCCGGGTACGTGCCCGAGCAGGCGCACGCGATCCAGGCAGAGGTCGCCGACGCGGCGGGCCACCTGCTCGTACGAGGGGCCGGACCCCGCGAGGAGGAACAGCGCGCGTGGCTCCCGGGCCAGGACGGTCGCCGCGGCCTCGATCAGTAGCCCGTGGTTCTTCTGCGGGTGGAAGTTGGCCACATGCACGATGAGGAAGGCGTCATGGGGAACGTTCCAGTCCCGCCTGGTCTGCTCCGAGAGGAGCGTCCAGCGGCGCTGTTCCGACACCTGGACGCCGTGGACACGGACGGCCAGGCCGCGGGAGCGGCGACCGGTGCGAGCGCGTGCCACCTCGGGGGAGACCGCCACCGTCCGGGTGTCCAGCCACCTCGTCGCTCGATCGAGCAGCGCGGTCGCCGGCCGGTAGCGCACGTTGTGCACGGTGGAGATCAGGACCGGGCGCGGCCTCCACAGCCGCGATATCGGCCGTAGCAGCGACGCGGGGAGCGGAGAGTGGACGTTGAGCACGTCGGGCCGCATCCGCCCGACCATCTGGGCGAGACGGGCCAGGCGGAGGGGAGCCGGGCAGGAGGTCAGGTCGACCACGTGGATGCCGGCCGACCGCAGCCGTCCGGCGAGCTGCTGGGTGGACGCCTTCAGGCACACGACGGTGTAGCGCTTGTCCTTCATGGGCGTGGCGAGCAGCCGCTCGACGAGCAGGACCTCCGCGCCGCCCACGTCCAGAGTCTTGATCACTTCGCAGATGTGTGGCTTCTTCACGACGCGGCCCGGGACGGACCTGGTGTTCCGGCGCCCGTGAACGCCCCGTACAACTCCTCGACGCGTGCGGCCACCAAGGGCCAGTCGAGGCCGGAGGCCGCCTGCCTCCCCCGTTCGGCCAGCTGGAGGGCGGCCGCCTCGTCGTCGAGCACCGAGCGCAGGTGGCACAGCAGCTCCACCGCCGATCCGGTACGGAAGGTCCGGTAGGCGCCGGGGTCCGTGATCGCCGGATCGAGCGAGGCGTCCGACGAGACGATGACGGGGGTGCCCAGGGCGAGGGCCTCCAGGGCGGCGGTGGGGATCCCCTCTCCGACGGTGCGGAGCCTGCGAGAGGAGAGGACGAAGGCCCGGGCGCGGCCGACCAGCGAGTAGACCTGGTCGGCGGGCGTGTGGCCGGCGAACTCGACTCCGGAGTCCGCCCCGGTGAGCCGCTCGAGCCGGGCGCGTTCCGTGCCGTCCCCGACGATGACCAGGCGCGCTCCGGGGTGGGTGACGCGCAGTTCACGGAAGGCCCGGATCGTCAGCGCGTGGTCCTTCACCCGCTCCAGCGAGCCGACGCTGACGATCAGCCCGGCCTCCGCGGGTCCCCGTCGCCGGAACCTGGCCAGGTGTCCGAGGTCCAGGCCGCTGGACATCGTGGTGATCTTTCTGGCGGGTACCCCGGCTGCGAGCAGGTCCTCCGCGGGCCGCCTGCCCAGCGCGATGAAACCGTCGACATACCGGAAGGCCAGCGGCATCATCAGCCGGTGGCGCGCCGTGAGGGCGCCGTGGACCGTGAGGACGACGGGGATCCCCAGCCGCCGTGCGGCGGGACCCAGCACGAGGGCCTCACGGTGGTCGCCGTGCAGATGCATGACGTCCATCCGCCCAGCCCGGGGGAGCGCATGTGCGCATTCGGTGGCGAACGCGAGCACGTCGGACTTCCTGGCGAGGGCCCGGCTGATGCGGGTCGGCGCCGGCGTCACCGTCCTTGCGCCGTCCGGGACCCGCCCCCACCGGTGGGCGACGTGCACTTCGTGGCCGCGGAGGATCTGCTCGCGGCTGAGGCGTTCGATGTGGCGTTCCTTCCCTCCGGGCTCGGGCGGCAGCCGGTAACCGATGCGCAGAATTCTCATGGCGGCCTCTCTCGCAGGAAGTCTCCCCGGCGGCGCGTTTCAACGAGGCGTCGGGACGCGCGTGGTCACTGAAAGACTCGACGGGCCCGTCTCAGGTGTGGGACGTCCTGCGGGTTTGGAAGGCCGAGATTCGTAAAGTGGCGTTCGCGCAGGAAAATCGTAAGAGCAGGACGGCCGATGGTCGCGCCATTCACCCTGCGTGCGGGAGTTTCAGCCATGAATCCCAACAAAGGGATAAAAGCTCTTAAAGGGGTTTAATTAGTATGTCGCATGCCGTATAGGTGCATGATGGGATGGCCTTCTCCGCAGCCGTATTTCTTTGCCCGGATTTGAGGGGTCGGGCGATGGTACACGCCGATGGGAGTCGCGGCCGATCATTACAGTCTGCGGGATGACAGAGACGGCCACGGTCGCTTCGGCCACGTGCCCGCCGCCCCGCCGAGCTCCCGGAGCACGTGATCTCTGCCCTGATCCCCACGTCCAGCACATCTGACAGATTCGTGAGTGATTTCCGGTGGAGTACCTTGTCGTTGCGGCCATCGCGCTGACACTTGTGCTGGTGGTTCATGCGAGCTTCGAAGCGGACGTGGAGTGGAAGGCACTGTGCGTGCTGGTTCCGGCCTTCGCCGCTCGGCTGGTCGTCCACGTTTTCGCGATGCGGTCCGGCGCGATGGCGTACGGCGGCGACAACCTCGCCTACGAGGCCAGAGCCCTGGAGGTCGTCGAGTACTGGCATCATTACGGATTCCAGTTCGTCACCTCGGAGCAGATTCCAGGCCTGTACTCCGCCGCGGTGCCGTGCAACCTCTTCGCGGTGTTCGTCTATCTCTGCGGCGGCCCGGCACCGCTGGCCTGTACGGCGGTGGTGAGCCTCGTCGCATGCGGGCTGCCCATCGTGATGTACAGGTTCGCGCTGCTCATCGGGGCCGACGAGCGATCGGCGTTCCGGCTCCTCGCCGTGACGGCGTTCATCCCGGCCTTCCTCCTTCACACGTCGGACATGTTCAAGGACGGTTTCAACGCCTTTCTCGCCGTCGCCTGCCTCGCCCTGGCGGCCTCGAACGTGCGCCGTTTCGACGTGCGGAAGCTGCTCCTGCTCGGCCCGCTGCTGTGGACGCTCTGGCATATCCGGCCCTACATGGTCTTCATGTGCGGGCTGCCGTTGATCCTCGGCGTCGTCAAGCTCAAGCGAGCGCTGTTCCTGTACGCCCTGGCCTTCCTGGTCACGATGCTGGCGTCCGGCATGATCTTCCCCGGGGTGACGCTGGAAGGTACGCCCATCACCGAGATGCAGGAGCAGCTGGAACGCGGCCAGTCGGAGAACTTCCGCAGGGCGAACGCCCAGGGGGGCTCAGGAGTGCTCTTCGAGGATGGCGGCAGCGCGTGGGGGGCGCTCCTGCCGAAACTGTTCTACACGGTGTTCTCCCCGTTTCCCTGGATGGAGGGGAGCTTCGTGCTGCAGCTGGCCAAGATCGAGACGCTGCTCTGGTACTACCTGCTGTACTGCGCGGTGCGCGGAGCCCGCCTGCTGTGGCGGCGCGACCCGCGGATGCTGCTGATCCTCCTGCTGTTCATCGTGCCGGGCACGATCGTCTACGCGACCACCATGTCCAACGTCGGTCTCATCTTCCGGCAGCGGATCCCGATCGTCATGGTCGTGAGTCTGCTGTCCGCGGTCGCGTGGAGCGGCGTCTCACCGGATCGCCGGCGGTCCGCGCCGGCTTCCCCCGCCCCCGCCACGGGCGTCCCCGTTTAGGGACGCCCGTGGCGGGCGAGGTCAGGCCGGGCCGCCGGGCAGCCGGTACAGGGTGTAGTCGCCGGAACGGAACCGCAGCTCGGCGAAGTCCCCGATGTCCCCGATGTCCCCGATGTCCCCGATCCTCGAATCCGGTGTTGTCCGGCTCTCGTCGGCGAAGAGCCAGCGCACCCCGTGACGCTCGTGCAGGCGCCGGACGGCGTCGGCGGTGGGCGCCTCGAAGACCAGGTCGTTCAGCCGGATCAGCTCGCCGTCCCAGAACGGGGAGTGCTGCGTCGGCAGGCCCGGATGCCAGCGGGCCATGTTCTTCGAGGTGTACGTCCACCCTTCGACAAGAACGCGCCGTTCGGTCAGCGCGGCCACCCAGAAGTGCCGGCTGTCGCACGGATTCTCCAGGCCCCAGCGGCAGTGCGCGTTCGTCGCGACCAGGTCGCCGGGGTCGGAGTGGTCGCGCAACCAGCGCCCGGCGGCGAGGGCGCCCTGCGGTACCGCCGCCGCGACCGACCCGCTCGGACCGCTCCTCTCGGCGCCGTGCACGACCGACAGAACGCGTGCGTGCAGGTCGGCGGGCAGGCCCACGGCGGCGAACGCGACGGTCACCAGGGACCAGGCGCGCAGGCGCCCTCTCGTGACGGACAGGACGACCGCCGCCACCAGAGCGGCGCCGAGGAGGACGGCGTACGGCAGGTAGAGGGCGGCGTCCCGGCGGCCCGCGCCCAGGGGGACCGTGACGCCGCAGAGGACAGGAATCAGGTAGGCGGCGCCCAGTCCCGCACCGGCCGCACACAGCGTCGCCCGGAGCGGCTCGCGCGCCCGCCGCACCAGGACGAGGATCCCGAAGGCCGTGATGGTCGCCAGGTAGGGGTAGGCGGCCCAGAGGAAGAAGAGCTGGCTGCGGCCAGGGTGACCCAGCAGGAGGGCCGCGCCCAGACCCGCCGCGCCCATGCCCAGCATGAGTACCACTGCGGACCGGGCGATCAGCCGGGGCCGGCCCAGCAGCCCGAGGATCCCGCACCAGGTGACGGTCCAGCACAGCAGGAACACCAAGACGACTCCCAGCGTCGCCGACGGCGCCGGATCGACCTGGCCGCCCAGTCCGGTCAGTTCCCGCCACGCCTCCCGCATGAGGGAGAAGGGGGCGAGGTCGAGCGCCTGCCTCGCACCACCGAACAGGACCAGCTGTGCGAAGAGGAGGCATGCCGTCGTCATCCCGAGCGCGATGAGCGTGGGCCCGGATGGCCTGCGCCGCCTGAACGTCTCAACCGTGGCCACCGCCAGCAGCCCCACGCCCAGCAGGGGAACGTACGTGGCCTTGGCCCCTGTCACCGCCATCAAGAAGATCCCCAGCAGGAGCCACCGGCCGACGGTCGACCGCCGGCGCTCCAGAAGGTCGACGAGGAGGAGGACGACGGGGGCGAACAGCAGGGCCCCGAACGTCTGGGTGGGGCTCGACCACATGAGGTCGGGGACGCCTCCCCAGGTGAACGCCCCGTTCGCGCCGAGGTAGAGGCTCGGCGCCGCGACGAAGACCGTACCGCCGACGGCCAGGAGGGCGCCCGCCCACGAGC